>CAMVNL010000060.1 GCA_947168785.1 uncultured Clostridia bacterium
CTGACCGCGCAGAAAACCGTCAAGGCCGTCGGCCACAAATGGGATAACGGCAAGATCACCACCCCCGCCACCTGCACCGCGGACGGCGTGAAAACCTTTACCTGCGCCGTCTGCAAAGAGAAAAAGACCGAGCCCGTGAAGGCGACCGGCCACAAGCCCGTAACCGACAAAGCCGTAGCCGCCACCTGCACAAAGGACGGCAAGACCGAGGGCAGCCACTGCTCTGTCTGCGGCGAGGTGCTGACCGCTCAGAAAACCGTCAAGGCAGCCGGACACCGGTGGGATAACGGCAAAATCACCGCCGCCCCCACCTGCGTCAAGGACGGCGTAAAAACCTTCACCTGCACCGTCTGCGGCCAGCAGAAGACCGAAAAAGCGGCCGCCACGGGCGAGCACGCCTTCAGCGAATGGACGGTGACGAAGGAAGCCACCGCGGACGAGGAGGGCGAAGAGAGCCGCCTGTGCGCCGTCTGCCTGACAAAGGAGACGAGAGCCATTCCGAAGCTGACCCCCACCGAACCCGAACAGCCGACGAAGCCGGACTACACCCCCGGCGACGTGGACGGCGACGGTAAGATCACCTCGGCGGACGCCCGGCTGGCGCTGCGGCGCAGCGTAATGCTGGAGGACTATCCCGAGGGCAGCGCCGCCTACCTTGCCTGCGACGTGGACCATGACGGAAAAGTCACCTCCGCCGACGCCCGCCTGATCCTCCGGGGCAGCGTGGGGCTGGAGGACGTTTCCAAGTGGAAGAAATGATTCCTGTTCAAAAAAGCAATTGCGAATAATAACGGCAGCAGTCGGCAAAACGTGTCGGCTGCTTCTTTCTTTTTCGATCTCTTTGTTTGCGAAAAACACTTCCCTTCTTTGTTTTTTCGTTGAAAAAAACACCCGAAGAAAGCGTTCCGGCAGCCGTTTTCGTTCCGTGTCGTCCGATTGACACAAACTTCCGTTTATGGTAAACTAGAAACTACAATGTTTTCAAAAAAAGGGGGCCCACTTATGAAAAAATTCCTTTGTTTGGTTTTGACCTTTGTCATACTGCTGACCGCCACGCTACCGGCGTCACAGCTCGGTTTTGCTTTTTCTGCTTTTGCAGAAGATCCCGATGACGTTCCGGACGCCGCCGATTTGTTCTCTTATTACATAGATTCCGCAACGGACTGCGCACTGATAGATACCTGTTCGGAAGAAGCGGAAGGAACGGTAGTGATCCCCGCAGTGATCGACGGTCATCCGGTGATCGTTGGTTCACCCACGGAGAACGGCTTCTTCCGTGTTTTTGAAAAATGCAGTAAGGTGAAAAAGGTGATCGTTTCCGAGGGGATCAAAACCATCGGTCCATGGGCGTTTGAGAACAATACATCCATTGAAGAGATTGTTCTGCCGGAAACGCTGACAAGTATTATGACCGGTGCGTTTTCCGGATGTACCTCTTTACATAAAGTCAATTTCCCCAAATCATTGACAGAGTTGGGAGCAATGTGTCTGGACGGAACTCCGATATACGACGATCCCGCCAACTGGATCGACGGTTGCTTTTATTATGATCAATGTTTCATTTCCGCCGAAAAGAACACGGCCCAAAGCATTCAAATTGGCAACAAAGCATGGATGATTGCAACAGGTGCCTTCACAGATACTTCCTGCGATACCATCACTTTTACGGAAAGCGTAACGACGATTTCAAGCAATCCTGTTATTCTCTGTGCCGCCAGCGTCAATAAAATTCAAATCCCGGCATCTGTCATAAAGATCGGCGATAGTTTCTTCAGTTGGGCTAGTGTCGGCGAAATAACGGTTGACAAAAACAACCCGAATTACTGTTCCGAAAACGGCGTATTGTTCAACAAAGAAAAAACAAAATTGCTGAAATTCGCGTCATCCGCAGCGAATCAGGATGGTATTTACGCTATTCCGGAGGGAGTGGAAGAAATTGGCGTATCCGCATTTGAACTGGCGAGAATCAGCGGTGTTGTTTTTCCGAAATCATTAAAAGAAATCGGAGCAAACGCCTTTGCTTCCTCAACGATTAAAAGTCTGACCGTTCCTGCCGGCGTCCATCTGAATTTTGCTTTTGCCAGATACTGTTCTCAATTGGAAACCGCACAGATCGAAAACGGCGTTAAATCAATTCCGTACGGTTGCTTTGACAGCTGCTTCGCGCTTTCCGAAATCGAAATCCCGGATACCGTCACTTCGATCGGTGGCCGTGCTTTTGAATACTGTACTTCCCTGAAAACTGTCACGCTTCCGAAAAACTTAGAAAACATAGAATTGGCTAATGGAATCGACGGCATTATCTTTACTGGCTGTTCCGCGCTTGAGACGATCGAACTGGCGGAAGAAAACGCATATTATACGGTCAAAGACGGGATCCTTTATACAAAAGATATGAAGTATCTGCTCCGCTGCCCGCCGAACAGTGGGAAAACAAGCGTTAAGGTGCCGGATTCTGTAGAGGTGATATACGATCTTGCTTTCGAAGGATGCGCCTCTGTGAAACAGGTGATTTTACCGGAGGGTATCAAGGAAATCCTGTCTGACGCTTTTAAGGGTTGTTCCAGCCTGACGCAGTGCGCTTTTCCAACTTCTTTACAATATATCGGCGAAAACGCCTTTATGGGATGCGCGCTTGACGAAACAGAAGTACCGTATAACGTTACCTCCATCGGTTACGCCGCATTTGGATTTGATAAGGATTACAATAAGATCGATGGGTTTTCAATCATCTGTGCGAAAGGAAGCCAGGCGGAAACCTATGCCAAGGCATTTGAAATACCTTACAAAACTGTTGGTGCCACACCTGATAATTATCGCTCTTCTCCTGTCATTCCCGATAAAACGAGACTGGAACTGGCGGCAGGAGTCAGATTTAAAGAAGGAGGCAACGCTCTTTATACGACAAAACCGTTCTCATTGTCTCAATTCGGATATGAGTTTTACGATATCACGATTGAATTTCGTCATAATGCCGTCACGATAAAGGGAGAGGACCCTATTCCGACAAAATATCAGCTCATTTTCGGAGAAGGCGAAACGACAAAAACCGTTGATTTTGTGCTGATGGGCGACGTCAACGGCGATGGTTTCCAAAACAAGGACGATATTGCAATCGTTCAGGATCACAATAACTGGGCGCCCCTTTCGATTTATCAGAAGCAAGCAGCAGATCTGAATTGCGACGGCGTCGTTGACAAGGACGACGTTGCCCTGCTGCAGGCGGGGATTGCCGATAACGATTATCCGGCAGTTGACAGTCTGACCCCAAAAACGGAAATTAAAAATCAATTTTTTACCCATCAATGGGATGACGGCACAGTAACGAAAGCCCCCACCTGCGTCAAGGACGGCGTGAAGACCTTTACCTGCGTCGTCTGCAAAGAAACAAAGACCGAGCCCGTGAAGGCGACCGACCACAAGCCCGTGACCGACAAAGCCGTACCGGCCACCTGCACCAAGGACGGCAAGACCGAAGGCAGCCACTGCTCCGTCTGCGGCGAGGTGCTGACCGCTCAGAAAACCGTCAAGGCGACCGGCCACCAATGGGATAACGGCAAAATCACCACCGCCCCCACTTGCGTCGAGGACGGAGTGAAGACCTTCACCTGCACCGTCTGCGGCCAGCAGAAGACTGAAAAAGCGGCCGCCACGGGCGAGCACGCCTTCAGTGAATGGACGGTGACGAAGGAAGCCACCGCGGACGAGGAGGGCGAAGAGAGCCGCCTGTGCGCCGTCTGCCTGACAAAGGAGACGAGAGCCATTCCGAAGCTGACCCCCACCGAACCCGAACAGCCGACGAAGCCGGACTACACCCCCGGCGACGTGGACGGCGACGGTAAGATCACCTCGGCGGACGCCCGGCTGGCGCTGCGGCGCAGCGTAATGCTGGAGGACTATCCCGAGGGCAGCGCCGCCTACCTTGCCTGCGACGTGGACCATGACGGAAAAGTCACCTCCGCCGACGCCCGCCTGATCCTGCGGGGCAGCGTGGGGCTGGAAGACGTCACCCTCTGGTAATCTGCCGCGAACGAATCAACGCGCAAAGAAAAACAAACCATCCCTGTAATACAGAGAAAACGGAACCGCGTCCCTCGGGACGCGGTTCCTGTCGTTTGCCGGCGTTTTTGTTCTTCATGATAAAAATGCAGGATAAAACAATCTGGATTTTTCGGGACAAAACCGTAGCACGCTGCCTCAGCAGCGTTACAACGCAGTTCCGATTGTTACTGTAACATTTGCGCCATGAACGCAGCTGAGGCTGCGTGCTACGATGGCTCGCCAACTCATTATTTGTTTATTTTACCCCGTCAAAATCCGTAACAGCCCATTTTACGGCGGGTCAGGGCTCGTCCGGTTCCCGGATGGGCGGCTGAAACCCGAGGAATGCCTGCACCATTTTCGGATGATGGATCACGAAGTGGATGGCGGGGCTTTTGTTTTTGGACACGATCACCAGCCGCTCGCCGACGACCGTATAGCTGAGATTCCGGAAGGCCGGCGCGGGATCCGGCGCAAGGATCATATTCGGGCGATCCGCGGCGTAGGCCCGGGTGGCCTCCAGATGCGCGCGGTAGATCTCATAGGTATAGGGAATATCCGTTTCAAAAAAGAGGCCGGAAAGCGAGAGGTTCAACGGCGACGCCGCAAACTGCTCCGGGGTGAGCACCGGCACACACAATTCGATCCGCGGGCACTCCGACAGCGCTTCGGCGCCGGCCGCCGCTTCGTCGCGGTAACGGCGGATCCGCCGGGCGTCGGGTTCCGACACGCCGTTTTCCGTCAGCAGCCCGTCCAGCAGCTCCGGCGGCAGCGTGAACACCGGCAGGCTCCCGGTGACAATGCGCCGTTCCTCCCGCGTCGGCAGGCCGCGCAAAAAGCCCGCGAAGGCCTCCGCCCGGTCGCTGCGGTAGATCTCCATCAGCGGACGCGCGGCCGCCAGCAGCCGTTCCGCCTTGCGGCGGTAAAACCGCAGATCCTCTTTGCTCTTGGTCAGCACGTAGCGCCCCTCGCTCTGGCGCCCCGCAATGGCGCTTCCCTCCAGCGCCGCCGCGCCGGAGACCTTCAGCAGATGGGAAAACACGCGCCCCTGTGCGCCGGGCAGATAGTATGGCTCGATCTGCCCCGTCATATACATGGGGATGTTGCCCTCCAACCCCAGCATCATCTCCGGAAAGGGCCGGTAGACGTCGTGAATGATCTTCAGCCGCAGCCCCTTTTTCAGCATCATCGCCATGCCGGCCAGCCATTTTTTAGCAAACTCCGGGTCGTCGGCCATCTCCTCAAGGGGCATATCGCTGTAAAGAATGCAGTCCTCCATGGAGCGGGACAGCACCGTGGCCCGGATAAAATCCAGCTCGCTTTCCATCATCTCGGCGGTACCGGTGTATATTTTCGTCGTGGGCAGCTGGAAAGGGATCGTCGGCAGGCGCATTTTGTCAAAATGGATGGCGCGGATAAACGTGTTGAGGTCGAAAGAATCCATATTCTGCAAGAACCGGCCGATGGGGTCCTCCGCCCGGGCCCGGTTGGAACCAAGCCACTGCACAATGGCCGCATACCGCGCGTCGGCGTGGGTCAGCTCGTCTTTTTCACACCCCAGCAGCGCAGCGATCGCCGCGATATCCGCTTCCGCGGTATAGCGGCGGGAAAGGTACCCGGCGATATTCGCGGTGAATTCGCCGATATTTCCGGGGCGGCGCTGTCCCGAAAGCACCTTTGAGATATGGGAGGGATCGTAGGCGCACGCCCGCGCCAGCGATACGCCGCGCACGTCCAGCGTCTTCAGCAGAGCCTTCAGATTGAACAGAAACACGTCGTATTCGATCTGCAGCCCCGGACGGACGGCGGCGTTCAGCGCGTCGAGCACCGCCTCTTTCGGGTGATCTGCGCCCCTTTCCTCCGCCAGCGCGGCGATCCCGGCGGCCAGCTTTTCCATCTGCGCGCCGTTGTACGCCGGTTCCCGCTCCCCCGTGCAGTAACGGCTCAGCGCGCTGTCGCTCACGCCCGAAGCCCGCG
The DNA here is from genome assembly GCA_947168785.1 of uncultured Clostridia bacterium. Lineage (GTDB taxonomy): Bacteria > Bacillota > Clostridia > Oscillospirales > Acutalibacteraceae > RUG806. Next base: position 6,019 of record CAMVNL010000060.1, read on the forward strand.
CCAGCGCGGCGCGGGTGGCGTTCAGCTCATGCAGATAGTCGTTCAGGATTTCGCTGAAAGTCATCTTTCCGTTCTCCCATACTTTTTCGTTAATTATAATATAACCAATCCCCCGGCAAAACGCAATCCCCGATTTGACAATGTCATTCCGGGAAGAACCGTGCAACCCGCGGGCAGAATATGGTACAATCAAATACGCGATATCATAGCGCAAAGGAGATTGATCACAATGAAAAAAAAGCTGTCATTCTTTCTGGCCCTGCTGCTGATCTTCACGGCGGCGTTTTCGCTGCAGGCCGCGGCGGCGGGCGATGAGGAACCCGCTCCGGCGGAGCGTCACAACGGCCCGCTTACCCCGGCGGTCAGTTCCAACCCGTTCGCGCTGCAGTTCACGTACCTGATGCTGAATGAGCTGAATGAGGACGGTACGGCAAAGCGGGACGAGAAATTTAACGGGATCGGTTACGTTCTGTTTCGCAACCAGTGGGACGAAGCCGCCTCCGAATGGAAGGTCCTGCAGGACAAGCTGCCCGACGGCGTCGCGTACGATCTGGCGACGAACACTTTGACGCTGACCGGCTTTGACGGCGGCAAATATATGTTATCCGCCAATATGATGGGCGACGACCTTACGATCCGCGTCAGCGGCGACTGCCGCCTGGGGGGCGTCACCGTCTGGGGCGACGGCTGGGGCGCGGGCCTGCGCATCACGGGAACGGGCTCGCTGACCGTGAATGAAAAGAAGCTTTTCGATTCCGCGATCGACTTCCACCCGGAGGGCGTCGATCTCACCTTCCGGATCGACAGGGAGACCACCGTGAAGCTTTACGCGAAAAAGGACGCCGTCAGCGTCTACGGTACGACGCAGACCGAAAACCTCTTCGACCTGCCGGACGGCGCCAGGGCCGAACCGAAAAAAGAAACCTATGTGGAAAAACAGAGCAAAAGGCTTGAAGGTTATTCGATCGACGCGGAGTATCATATGGAAAATTCCGGGGTGCTCGGCGTCAGCAGGGACGACCCGGACGGTATCTATACCGTGAACGAGGTGACCTACTATCCCAACGGCATCGAAGAAGATGGGATCCCGAAGGTCGACGTCACGCACTATTATTATTCCGAAAAATACGACTATTATCTGGAGGACCACGATTTCGGCGATGAGCAGGGGCATTCCGAGCGGGTGTTCGACGATTTGGCCGCGGCAAAGGCCGCCGGGTTTGAACAGGTCCTGGATGAGACCGGCAATCCCGTCTGGATCGAGATGAAAACGCCCTACGGCTCCGGGACCTGTACCGTTGTGATCGGCCCCGACGGAAAGGAATACGGGTCGACGTTTACGAAGAAAAGCGAGGGGGACTACGGCGACGTGCTTGCGGAAATCGAGCCGCTGCCCGGTGTGGAAGACAAGTATCTGTTCGTCGTCCGCCGGGATCTGATCGACATTGACCCGGAAACGCTGGAACCCGTGAAGATCGACGTCACGTATGACGGCATGTATACCTGGACGATCCCCGGAGAGGAATTCGTTTACGAGGGAACCGGGGCCGCCCCCGCGGTAAAACCCGGCGACGTGGACTGCGACGGTAAGATCACCTCGGCGGACGCCCGTCTTGCGCTGCGGCGCAGCGTGATGCTGGAGGACTATCCCGAGGGCAGCGCCGCCTACCTTGCCTGCGACGTGGACCATGACGGCAAAGTCACCTCCGCCGACGCCCGCCTGATCCTGCGGGGCAGTGTGGGACTGGAAGACGTCACGAAATGGTGACGCTCCCGCGCGGGAACCATACGCATGACACAGGGCAGCCTGACCGGCTGCCTTTTTTCGTTGCCGCCCGGCGGCAAAACCGCAAAAAAACGCCGAAAAAACCGAAATAAAATCTTTACAATTCTTTTCTTTCTTGATAAACTATTATATTATCCGTCCGACGGCGGGCCTCGCCGGGGACAATCTGATATTCTGTGAGGCGATATCGATGACTTATACATCCACCCGCGACAATACCCTGAACGTCACTTCCAGCGAAGCCATCACCCGCGGCATTTCCGCCGATGGCGGGCTGTTCGTGCCCACGGCGATCCCCCGGGTCGATACGGACTTTATCGCGTCCCTCGTGCCCATGACCTATATCGAGCGGGCCAGGGCGATCCTCTCCCTCTATCTCACCGACTTCCCGAAAGAGGAGATCGAGGCCGACACCGAAGGCGCTTACGCCGCCCGCTTCGCCCACCCCAAGACCGCCCCGGTGGTGAACCTGCACGACAACGTGAACATTCTGGAGCTGTGGCACGGCCCCACCTGCGCCTTCAAGGATATGGCGCTCCAGCTGCTGCCCTATCTGCTGACGGGCAGCGCAAAGCGGGTTTCCGGCGAAAAGGAGATCGTCATTCTGGTGGCCACCTCCGGCGATACGGGCAAGGCCGCTTTGGAGGGCTTCAAGGACGTGCCCGGCACCCGCATTCTGGTGTTCTTCCCCAACGACGGCGTCAGCCCCATGCAGAAGCTGCAGATGACCACCCAGCAGGGCAACAACGTGGGCGTCAGCGCCATTTACGGCAATTTTGACGACGCCCAGACCGGCGTGAAAAAGATCTTCACCGACCCGGCCGTGAAGGAAAAGCTGGCCGCCCACGGCATGGCCTTCTCCTCCGCCAACTCCATCAACTGGGGACGGCTGGTGCCGCAGATCGTCTATTACTTCTCCGCCTACGCCGAAATGGCCGCCATGGGCCAGATCAGGGTGGGCGACAAGGTCAACTTCACCTCATCAGGATTGTTTTTGTTTGTCGCGCCACATTCACCAATCACCACGGGACATC
>CAMVNL010000061.1 GCA_947168785.1 uncultured Clostridia bacterium
CGGTAGCGCGGCACCTCAGTGCCGCTCGTGACGTAAGCAACCTTTTTTGCTCGTTGCTTCAACAGATTCCAATTGCTGCATCCCACAATTTTTTGTGATGAATCCAAAAAACGGTGAAGCTCCGGATAAACAGAAACGGCAGCCCCTTTGCCCGGGACTGCCGTTTTTTACGTTCGCCGCACAGGCCTCACGTCGCTGCGCCGTCAGCGGAAATACAGGTCTTCATTGCCGGAGACCTTGAAGAATCTGCCGAAATTGAACCGGTTGAGCTTCACGCCGTTGGCGGTCACGTTGTCGAAGGTCACCTCGATCTCGTTGCCGTTGATGGGCGGGTTCTCCAGCTTTCCTTCCAGGCACCCGAAGGGGAGCAGCTGTTTGAACAGGCGGAAAAACCACAGCTTGATTTTCTCACCGCCGGAGGGCTTGATGACGGAGGCGATGCGCCCCTTGACGTCGGCGTTGTAGTTGATATTGCGGAAGACGATCCCCTTCATTTTTACGTCCCGCAGCTGTTTGTTGGTCACCAGCACGAAAATGGCGCGGCCGGTGTCATGGTAAATTTCGATGTTCTCAAACACCACGTCGCTGATCGCCGCGCCGCCGTATTCCACCGAAACGGCCAGCGAGCACACCCGGTCGTTGTCCCAGGTGGCGTTGCGGTAGATCACCGCGCAGTCGGCGAACGTCACGTCCTCAATGGGGCTGTAAACCTCGCCGGTGATGCCGAAGGCGCGGCACTTGTCGCTCCAGCCCACGCAGTTTTCAAAGCGCACGTGCTTCAGGGCGTATTCCGTGTTGGTGGTTTTCGCGCTGAAGGAGTCGTCTCCGCTGCGGGCGAAGCAGTCGCGCACCGTCACGTTTTCGCTGCCGCAGACGTTGAGGGAGTCGCTGTTGGTGCGGTAGCCGAACACGGCGATATCGCTCACCGTCAATCCGTCGCAGGCGTAGGTCACAAAATTCCAGCCCGCCGGGTTCAGGCACAAAAGACCCTCCACAGAGCAGTCGGCGCAATGGCTGATGTTGATATAGCCCATCTCATTCCGGTCCACCCGGTTGAAGTCGAGGATGCCGAAGCCGTCGATGACCGCCCCCGTCTTGTTGTAAAAGTCCAGAAAGGCGGGCCGGTGAGAGACGTCTCCCTCTTTGCGGATGTCATACAGGTGCGTGGCGCAGACGTAAGCGCCCCGGCGGAAATACAGCGCGTCGCAGCCGGACACGTCGATATAGTCAAGGTCGTATCTTCCGGCAGGGAACACCTTGACCCGGTCCGCGCCGTAGCGCTCGCGGTAGGCGGCGATCTCCGCCTCCTCGTCCGGGCAGTCCCGCACGAAAACGGTGATGGCGTCCAGCAGGCTGTCGTCGTTGATCAGGCAGGTGTAAACGCCGGTCTTATCCGCGGTGAAGCGCACCGTACTGCCGCTCACTTCCGCCCTCGCGCCGAGGGTGGTGGGCAGAACGACGGCGTTTTTCACGTTCTCACCCCGGTCCAGCTCCAGCGAGACGCCGTCGGCAAAGTCGCTGACGAACAGGTACACGAAGGAGCTGAGCACGCCCTTGTCCGGCACGCCGTCGTAGCACATGGCGGCGTACACCGGCACGTCTTTTCCCGCCGCGCGGCAGGTCCAGTAGGGCGATACGTAAAGCCCGGTCTCCTCATAGCCGCGGTTGGAGAGCAGATCGTCCCCCGGGCCCGCCCTGTCAAGCAGGGACTCCTCAAAGGGGCTGATCGCCTCCTCCGGGCAGGTCAGATATTCGAATACGGGAACCGGAACAGCCCCCGCGAGGGCGGCCGTTCCGAAGAGCATCGCCGCCGCAGCCAGCAGGGCGACCAGCCGGTGAAAGGTTTTCTGCGTCTTGTTTTTCATTATGATCCCATCCTTTTTTTAAGTTTAACAATGAAAAAACGATCTGTCAACCGTGATGCAAAAAAAATCCCTGCTTGATATTGCCCTTGCCCCATCGGAAGAGAGGATAGAGGGCGTCAATTGCCGTATCCCGCCATTTCCGTGACGACAGAGGCTTGCTTTCAGGGTGTTTCTTCCGTTGTCATTTCCCCCAGGGCGTTCAGGTCCGTCCCTTTGGTCTCTGCGACCTTTCGTTTCAGCAGAAGGGCCGCGCAGGCGATAAAGGGAATGGCGACGAGCAGGCAGGTCAGCCAGACCGGCAGGATCAGCATCCCGACGATGACCAGCAGATAACCGGCGCCCAGACCGATGATCGTGAGCATTCCCACCGCCCCGACGGCCGACGCGCGGATATCCGTGGGGACCTTTTCCGTCATCATGATGTTCATGTAGTCCCGGCCGATCCAGTAGCAGCCCTGGTACAGGCCGCAGAAGCCTCCGATCAGATACGGGTTCCACAAGCGGTTGATGCCGACGGCAAACAGGATGAAGCCCGCGATGCTGAGAACGCTGGCGGAAAGAATGGTTTTCCTTCTGCCGAGCCTGTCCGCAATGAAGCCCGAAAAGAAGGTCAGCAGCGCGTAAATGATCGGGAGCACAAACTGCGCGCTTGTGATTTCCGCCGTCGTCATGCCCGCGATGTGCATGGACGACTCAAAATACAGCGCGATGGCCGGCATACCCGCGTCGAAGATGATGTTCGCGATCATCAGATATTTTGTGTCTTCGCTTGAAAAAATGTATTTCACCGCGTTGAAAACGCCGGACTGGTTCCGGTGCGCCTTTTTTTCGGCTTTTTCCTGTTGCTTCCGTTCCTCCCGCTCCTCGTACGGGATCGAGAGATAGGCGGTGCGTTCCCGGATGAAGACCTTCGTGTCCTTCACAAAAAAGAACACGATGCAGGCCGCCGCGACGCCGATCAGGGCGGGCACGAGAAAGATGCGTCTCCACTGGGTCGCGTCGTCGCCCATCAGGAGGCGGCGGAGCAAGGGGATCAGCACGACGCCGAAGATGCCGAGGCTTTTCAGCACGCTGTAGATGGCGGCTCGTGAACGGTCGGGGGCTTCTTCAAGGATATAAATGATCTGGACGTCATGCCCGATGAAAAAGCTGATGACGGCAAAGCCCAGCAGAAAGACAAAATAGTTGGGGGAAAGATAGATGATCAGCAGCCCCAGCCCCATGCCGAGGGTCGAAATGACAAACAGCGGCTTTCTGCCCCATTTATCGGCCAGCGCTTTGTAGAACGGCGTCACCGCCCCGAAAACGTAGCCGAGCACGCTGACGGACGTGTGCAGCGACAGGCCCTGTTCAAAGGTGTAGGTCTTGCCGAGGAAGGGCTTGTTCACGAAGAACTCCGTCACGAAGGAGGACTGGACGGAGACGGACAGATTGCTCGTGATCTCGTCTATGATGTTGACAAGGGCGATCATCACCAGCAGGAACAGAAAATAGTAGCGCCACTGTGCGTTCGCCGCGCTTTTTTTCAGCGAGGCGAGCTGTCTTTCTTCCATCCGCTTCGTTTTCCGGCGTTTGCGTTCTGCATGTTTCATAGGCTCCTCCGTTCGGATGATATGTCAGATAAAATACCGTTCCGCACGGTCCACCCGTCCCGGTCGCCTTCGGCAAAGCGGATGTTGACCGCGCCGTTTTTGATCTCCACCGTGCCGAGAACACCGGGGAGGCACAGCGGCAGGGTGATATCCTCCGCGACGGGATCCAGCCGTATGACCCGCCGCGCGGCGTCGATCTGCAGCCCCAGCGCCGCGTTCAGCGTGGTCCAGCCGGACAGGGGCCGGGTGTAGTGGTGGCCGCACTCCCAGTGGTCCCACAGGGCGCCGAAACGGGCCTGGTTTTCCTGAATGGACGTGACGATGGCATCCGCCTCGTCCCGCAGCCCTACGCTGAGGCACAGCGCCGCGGTCACGTAGCCGATCCCCGTCCATACGGCCTCTGTCTGGCAGTTTTTGTGGGAAAACAGCGTGGTGCGCCGCCCCTCGGGGCAGGAGGCGTTGATCAGACCGCCGTCCGGGTCGAAGTTGTTATCGATAATGACCCGCAGCACCTCCCGGACCCGCTCGTCGCTCAGATTGGCCCCGATCCCCGCAGTCCGCAGGAACCATTCCCCGTCCAGCTGGTCGGTCATCAGGGTCTCGTCTCTCTCTTCGCCGCAGCGCCACAGGTCGTAGTATTCGCCGTTCCACAGGCGCGTTTCAAGGGAGGCAAGGCCCTTTTCCAGCAGCTTCCGCCAGCTTTGCGCGCGGTCGGCGTCGCCCGTCTCGTCGGCGAGCCGTGCGGCGGCGGTCAGGGCGGCGAGCCATAATACCGAGATATACACCGGGGTGCCGGAAAAATTCCAGGCGTCGTAGGTGTTGCGCGTGGTGTCATGATCGGGAAGGCCGTCGCCGTCCGCGTCAAGTTCACCGATGGAATCCACGGCGCGGACCACGTGGGGCCACATGTCTTTGAGGTAGCTTTCGTCGCCGGTATAGAGGTAATCCCGCAGCACCATCAGCACGAACTGGTTGTTCATGTCCACCCGCTCATAGCCGTTGCCCACGTGGTCCAGATCCGGCGTGAAGAAGTGGTGTACGCGCCCGTCCTCCCGCTGGAAGGCGGCGCCCATGCGCATCTGCCGGAGCTGCAGCTCCGGGAACAGCGCCAGCAGGCCGAAGGAGGCGTGGTAGGTGATATCCGTGGTGTGGAAGCCGCAAAATCCCTGCCCCTCCCACAGGCCGAACTTGCCGTCCTTGAGCAGCCACGAGCATTTGATCAGCGTTGCCAGGTGCCCGCTCCAGCAGTCCGGGTAGATTTCCGGCAGGGTCGTGTGATAAAGCAAATCGGAAAACGCGGCGGCTTTGTCGAACACCTCCGGATGGGTCCGCAGATAATCGTTGGCCTCCGTCGCCCCGTCAAACAGGTTCTCGTAGTAATGCCCCAGCCGCCGTCCGTCTTTGGCGAAGTGGTTCGGGAAATACCAGGTGAGGATAAAGCGCACGGTCTTTTTTTCGCCCGGTTCCAGATGCGCCGTGCTGCAAAGGGCCGCCGCGCCGAATTCCGCCGTGTTTTGGATGTGTAAACGGTCCTGCCCTCTCATGGCCGTCAGGAAATCGGCCTGCTCCGCACGGCCCGCCGGAAACGTCGGCTTCGTCGCGCGGATGCGCCGCAGCACGGAGGCGGCGAAGGGATATTGGATATACGCGTCGAACAGCGCGGCGATCTCACCGTCGGAGAGCGCTTCCATATTTTCGGGGATCTCCGGCGGCGGGGAACCGGCTTCGCTGTCCGGCAGACGGCCCGACTCCCGGAAGCCGAACAGCGCGGATTCCTGGCTGACGCCGAAATTGTCGTCGTCAAAGATATATTCCCGCAGAAAGCGCCGGTATTCGCCTGTGATATAGCTCTTTTTGCCGTCGCCGCCGATGCTGAGGCACGTCTCGCCGCAGTTGGGCGCGTCGTTTTTTTTCGCGGGGCGCAGGGTGATGCTGACGCTGTCCCGGTCCGCCGCAAGGGTATTCCGGCAGCCGCCGTCGTTGCAGAAGGTCGGCAGCAGCGTTCCGAGCAAACTCACCGTCAGGGGTTCTTTTCCCGGGTTTTCGATGGCAAAATCCATATAAAATCCCGGCGTGGCGGCGATATCCGTGTGGTGCGGCACGAAGGGCGCGACCGCCCGTGCCGTCACCCGGCAAGGCAGGGCCGCGTCCTCATATTGAAGCCCGCACACGGGGAACCGCCCGTCAAACACGATCCGTTCCACCGGCTTGTTCCAGGGGAACATCCGGTAGGAAAAATCCTCCGGTTCGGTTTTCATGCCCAGCTTGCGGACCACGGGACGCCCGTCCTCCCGTTCCGCCCGGACCCAGAAGGACAGCGCGCCGGTGTGCTGCTCCCCGTCGTCCGCCTTCTTTTCCCAGCAGACCTCGGTCATCCGTGGCGGGTTGGCGATCTGCCAGTAGTGGAACTCCCCGTCGGGGAACAGCTCTACGCTGCCCGCGCCGACGCCGCCCAGCGCGATCCCGCTGGCGCTCGGCTTCGTCATAACGATTTTTGCCATACGCAAAACCTCCTTTCTATCTGACACGTCAATATTACGCCCCCGGTCGTCCGAGGGCGCAGTTTCTCTCAATATTTACGCGGCGGGGATGGGGTTCTTCAGCTGCCAGACCGCCTCCAGCGGCGCGCCGTTCAGTTTCGCCCAGTCGCCGGTGAAAAAGTTGCGCATCCGGAAGACGACGCGGTCGGGATAGACCTCGACGATCTCGCCGAAGCCGGTCTCCTCAAAGTTTTCCCGGTTTTCGTTCTGCAGCGTCAGGCAGGGCAGGTACGCCTCCGGGAAGCCGCTCCACGCGTGGAAGGAGTTGGCGCAGGGCGACATGTGCAGATGCCCGCAGAGGAAGAACAGGTCGTGCTCCCGGTTGTAGTCCGCCAGCATTTGAACGAGGCTGTATCCCGAATCCGGGTTGATCGGCACCGCCATCCTCGGGTGATAGTGTGCCAGGATGAAGGTCGGCAGCCCGCTCCGGGCCGCTTCGTCCAGCATCCGCTCCAGCCATTCAAACTGCGCGTCGGACATGTGCATCGAATCGACTTCCTTCACCTCGTTGGCCAGCACGATGAAATAAAAGCCGTTGACGACCTCGCAGAAATAGGGCTCCGTCAGCTTTCTTCCGAAGAACGCCTCCGAATAATCGTAAAAGCGCTGCCGGATTTTTTCAAAATTGCCTTCTCCGTTGCCGAAGTCGTGGTTGCCCGGAATGGTGATTACCCTTTCATCCCTGAGAAGCTGATAGAGGGTGCCGTGGAGCATCATGTTCTCAATGTTCTGCCCGTTCATGGTGTTGTCGCCCAGGAATAAAAACGCGTCGCTGCCGCTTTTGTTCTGCTTCGCGTCGCGCAGGCAGTTGGCGAACACCTTATAGCGCGGGTAGTTGTTGCCCTCCACGTGTACGTCGGAGAAAACCGTCAGGTTCATCACACAGGCTTCGGGGTCCGCCACGTCGAACGGTTCGTGGGAGGGGACGCCCCCTGCAAAGAGGATCAGACAGGAGGCCGAAACGATCAGAGAGATCATGCGCAGAAAGAGGAATTTCATAGTGCCGTCTCCTTTATTTGAATGTTCGGGGTCTGTGGAAACGCGGGGCTGCCCGCCCTTTGGTTAAAGTATAACGCAAGCGGATCGAAATTGCAATGTGGAATTATCTGTAAAAAAGAACGCCGAAAAGAGTTGGCAGACCCGCGGCCTCTTGTCCCCAAAAACGGTGGGGAGGCAGCGCGTCTGCCAATGTTTTTGCGTTTTTTTTAACAAAGAAAAAAGCTGAAACCGTTGATATACAAGGTCTCAGCTTTGGCAGCGCTGGTCGCAGAGGTAGTAGATGCCCATCATTAATGGTTCGACAGGCCTCCTGGCAGATCATTTCAAAAGAGGGGCCGGGAAAGCCGGACATACGGTGGAAGTTATCGATGTCTGTCACGCGGATATTTTTATGCAAGAAATCATCTGCAGAAAATAAATTGTCGGCGTCTCATACGAAAACCCCCGGTGCGAGATGACTGCACCGGGCTTTCGGCAACTATTCAATTAGATTTTCGTTCAACTATAATGCTCCCACTTTAATAATCCCTCACAGGACCTGCTGAAGGTTTTGTGAGGGATTCACTGATTATTCGGACAGGATTGTCTCCAGGTCGCGTCCACCGTAAAGGATTCTGACGATTGAAACGGTTTTCTTTTCAGTATCAACAAGATAGAAAACGATGTAGTTGTCAACCAGCATTTTTCTCATCTGCATGGTCAACCATGGTTCCCATTCTACCAACGGATTACGCATTGGAAGTTGATCCAATGTTTTAACAGCAGTGCGAATTCGGTCGATCTGTTTTCGTGCAATGATCGGTTCGGCAAGCGTAACGGAAATATACGCAAATATATCCCGCAGGTCCTCAATGGATTCCGACGAGTAGATTAACGCAAACCGATCGTTCATATCCCGAACTCCCGAGAGAAAATCACATCCGCTTCTTCTGCCGTATAGCTTTTGCCGTTACGCAGCGACTCAACGCCTGCTGTAAGCGCGGCGTCAAGCTCCTCTCTGCTCATTGCGCCGACAGCAAGCGGTTTCTTCTCAGGAAGACGCGGCTCGAACGGAAGTCCGCGATTCAGTATGATCTGGCTGTAAAGCATTTGAATAGCGTTGGAAGGAGAGATTCCCAACTGGGAAAGAATCCCTTCCGCGTTTTCTTTTAACTGTGTGTCAATCCGTGCGTATACAGCGGATGTGTTTGCCATTGTCATCGCTCCTTGTCACTTTCTGAGAGTAGTATATCAAAAATTAAATTAAAATGCAAGCAATTGCAAGCATTTATATAAAAATTGAGAAAGGATGATCCTGTATATGATTGTTTCCAAATTCACCGCCAAGAGGTGGGTAAACAGCTTTTTCCGTTTTTCGGCGCAGCGAACGACCGTATTCCCGTAAAAAGAAAACTGAACGGGAGACGGTCCAAATTCAGGACACTTGAGTCGAGAATAAATGCCGAAAATCGGCACAGTTGAAATAAAATTCAATAAAGGAAGGCTCAATCTGATGAAACCCAAAAAACAACATCGTGAATCTATTATCTCCTTCAACGAGCGGGCCAACCGCGTTGAAGTGATTACCTACAATACGTCGCTGATCTAACGGTTGACAGCGCTGAGCGACGAGCATATACCGTCCGCATGGATACGAAATACTTCTCATAATTATTGATTAGGCGGGCTTTCGTCAGACGCCTTTGTATTATCCCCGCGTCCACCCCTTTTTTTGGTTAGCCAAAGATAATTTTGTGCTTTACAAAGCAATACCGTTGTGATACAATATCGTTAGTGCTTGC
>CAMVNL010000062.1 GCA_947168785.1 uncultured Clostridia bacterium
GTAAGCAATTGACCGGCGCGGTGATCCGCGATATCCGTCAGGCGGGGCTGGACCGCGTCGTCTTTATCGACGTGGACGCCACCGACGAGATCGGCGACCGGGTGAAACGGACGCTGGTCATCGAGATCATGGCCCAGTATTCCAACTGCATCCTGCTGGATGAAAACGGCGTCATCATCGACGCCCTCAAGCGGGTGGACGCGACGAAATCCTCCTTCCGGGAGGTGCTGCCGAGGCTCCCTTACCGTCTGCCGCCCCCGCAGGATAAGCTCGATATCCGCGAGGCCGCCCCGGAGGTAATCCTCGGACGGATCCTCTCCTATGAAAACAAGGCCCTGTCTTCGGCCATTCTCAACACCCTCAGCGGCGTTTCCCCCCTGATCGCGCGGGAGCTGGCCTATCGGGTCACGCTGGGCGACAAGCCCGTGGCGGACCTGTCCGACGGGGCGAAGGACCGGCTGCTGCATGAAGTGGGCGGCCTGAAAGCGCTGGTGGAGGCGGGCAAAGCCCAACCCTGCTGGCTGACAGACGGCAGCGGCGCTTATCTGGATTTCTCCTATATGCCCCTGACGCAGTTCGCCAACGACGCCCAGCGCCACGACGCCGGGACCCTTTCCGAGATCCTCGACCGGTTTTTCTTTGAACGGGAAAAGCTGCGCCGGGCAAAATCCAAGGCGGAGGACCTGTTCAAGGCCGTGGCGTCCCTCAAAGAGCGCACCGCAAAAAAAATCAATGTCCAGCGGGAAGAGCTGCTGGCCTGCGAGGACCGGGAGCAGAAACGCGTGTGGGCGGAGCTGATCAACGCCAACCTGTACGCGCTGCAAAAGGGCGATCCCTTCTACGAGGTGCAGGATTATTACGACGATTACAAAACCGTCCGCATCCCGGCGGACCCGCTGCTGACGCCCTCGCAGAATTCCCAGCGGTACTATAAAGAATACCGCAAGGCGCAGACGGCGCAGAAGATTTTGACCGAACAGATCGAAAAGGGCATGGACGACCTTGCCTATCTGGAGACGGTGGAGGACGAGCTCTCCCGGGCCGAGACGGAAAAGGAACTGACCGAGATCCGTTTCGAGCTCTCCGGCGCGGGCATGCTGAAAAGCAAGACCGGCACGAAGAACAAGAAGAACGCCCCCCTGCCGCCGCTGAAATTCACGTCCCCGAACGGCTTCACAGTGCTGGTGGGCCGGAACAATACTCAGAATGACGATCTGTCATTCAAGAAGGCCGCCAAAAACGACTGGTGGTTCCACGCCCAAAAAGCCCCCGGCTCCCACGTGATCCTCGTATGCGGCGGCGCAGACGCCCCGGAAGCGGATATGGAATTTGCCGCAAAGACGGCGGCCTGGTTCTCCTCCGTCCGCGAGCGCGGCAGCGTGGAGGTGGACTACACGAAGGTCCGCAACCTGAAAAAGCCCCCTGCCGCCCGCCCCGGGTACGTGATCTATCACGTGTACCAGCCGGTGTACGCGAAGGCGGAGAAGCCGGGCTGACGCCTATCGAGTGGGAAGTCGTCAGTCGGAAGTCGGAAGTCTGCCGTGGGCAACGCTCCGACGCAAAACGAAACGACCTTTATCGGACGTGCTTATCAACGGTCTTCATCGGAACACACGATTACCTTTCCCAGACCGGACTTCCGACTTCCGACTGATGACTTCCGACTGCTCCCCCAACGAACATAAACCCAGAAAATCAACATAAAAAGAAAGGAACCTTGTCATGGCAAAGTATTCCATCGGCGTTGACTACGGCACGCTTTCGGGCCGTGCGCTGATCGTCAACAACGACACCGGCGAAGAGCTGGCTTCCTCCGTATTTGAATATCCCCACGCCGTCATGGACGAGACCCTTCCCTCCGGCAAAAAGCTGGGGGTGGACTGGGCGCTGCAGCACCCGCAGGATTACCTTGACGTGCTGTACCATACCATCCCCGCGGTGCTGAAAGAGAGCGGCGTGGACCCCAAAGACGTCACCGGTATGGGGCTGGATTTCACAGCCTGCACGCTGCTGCCCGCAAAAGCGGACGGCACCCCGCTGTGCTTCCTTCCTCAATACGAGGACGAACCCAACGCTTACGTGAAGCTCTGGAAGCACCACGCGGCCCAGGACCATGCCAACCGGCTGAACAAGATCGCCGCCGAAAGGGGAGAGCCGTGGCTGAATAACTACGGCGGAAAAATATCCTCCGAATGGGCGCTGCCGAAGATCTGGCAGGTGCTGGAGGAATCGCCGGACGTCTACGACGCGGCGGACGTGTTCGTGGAAGCCGCCGACTGGGTCACCTGGCAGCTTGTCGGGCACAAGGTCCGTTCCGCCTGCTGCGCGGGCTATAAGGAGATGTGGAACAAGAAGACCGGGTTCCCCTCCAAAGATTTCTTCAAAGCGCTGGACCCCCGCCTTGAAAACGTGGCGGTGGAAAAGCTCTCCGGCGATATCGCCCCCACCGGCACCAAGGCGGGCGAGCTGACCGCGGAGATGGCCGCAAAGCTGGGCCTCTGCCCCGGCACCGCCGTGGCGCAGGCGGTCATCGACGCCCACGTGTTCGTGCCCGCCGCCGGCATTGCCGAAAGCGGCAAAATGCTGGCCATCATGGGCACCTCCACCTGCCACATGCTGCTGGGCGACGAGGAAAAACAGGTCAAGGGCATCTGCGGCGTGGTGGAAGACGGCATCCTGCCGGGCTTCTTCGGCTATGAGGCCGGTCAGTCCTGCGTGGGCGACCACTTCCAGTGGTTCATTGAAAACTGCCTGCCCGCTTCCTACGTGGAGGACGCAAAGGCGCAGGGCGTGAATATCCACAAATACCTTCGTGCCAAAGCGGAGAAGCTCAAACCCGGCGAAAGCGGTCTGGTGGCGCTGGACTGGTGGAACGGTAACCGTTCGTGTCTCGTGGACGTGGACCTCACCGGCATGATGGTGGGCATGACCCTGCTGACCAAGCCCGAGGAGATCTACCGGGCGCTGATCGAGGCCACCGCCTACGGAACCCGCGCTATCATCGAGACCTTTGCCGAATACGGCGTGCCGGTCAAAGAGTTCTACGCCGCCGGCGGCATCGCCAAGAAGGACCCCATGATGATGCAGATCTATGCCGACGTGCTGAAAATCCCCGTGCGCATCGCGGGCAGCGATCAGGGCGGCGCGCTGGGCTCCGCCATCTTCGGCTCCGTAGCCGCCGGCGCGGCGCAGGGCGGCTATGACAGCGTCTTTGAGGCGGCCTCCCGCCTCGGCAAGGTGCTGGATATCGTCTATGTCCCCATTTCGGAACACAGTGAAGTCTATGATAAGCTCTACGCGGAGTACAAGACCCTGCACGACTATTTCGGCAGGGGCGGCAACGACGTGATGAAGCGGCTGAAACAAATCAAAAAAGAAGTGAAATAAGGAGGCCACCCCCATGTATGAGGATCTGAAACAACGCGTTTACGAAGCCAATATGAAGCTGAGAGAATACGGTCTTGCCCCGTTTACGTGGGGCAACGTCTCCGAGTGCAGCCGTCCGGACGGCGTCTTTGCCATCAAGCCCTCCGGCGTATCCTACGACGAACTGACCCCGGACAAGATCGTCGTCGTCAACTTTGACGGCAAGGTGGTGGACGGCGACCTGAAGCCTTCCTCCGACACCATGACCCATGCCGTGCTCTACCGCAAATTCCTCTCCATCGGCGGCGTGGCCCACAGCCATTCCGTCAACGCGGTGGCCTTCGCCCAGGCGGGGTATCCCATCCCTCCCTTCGGCACCACCCATGCGGATTTCGCCTATGGGGAGATCCCCTGCACCCGCAAGATGAAGGATGAAGAGGTGGAGTATTACTACGAGTACAACACCGGCATGGTGATCGTGGAGTGTTTCCGGGAGAAAAAGCTGGATGAGAACAACATTCCCGCCTGCCTTGTCAAAAACCACGGCCCCTTTACCTGGGGCAAGTCCGCCATGGAGGCGGTGGAGCACGCCGCCACCCTTGAGATCGTGGCGGAGATGGCCATCAAGACCCTGACGGTCAAGAACTTTGCCTATAAAAAGGAATTCAACTCTATGCCCAAAAACCTTCTCGACAAGCATTTCAGAAGAAAGCACGGGAAGGACGCCTATTACGGGCAGAACCAGAGCAAGTGATCTGTTATGACGGAATTTACCCATCTGCATATCCATACGGAATACAGCCTTCTTGACGGCGCCTGCCGCATCAAGCCGCTGATCAAGCGCGTCAAGGAGCTCGGAATGACGAGCATCGCCATGACCGATCACGGCGTCATGTACGGCGCCGTGGATTTTTACAAAGCCTGCAAGGAAGAGGGCATCAACGGCATTATCGGCTGTGAGGTCTACGTCGCCCCGCGCACGCGGTTCGACAAGGTCCACGGCATTGATAACGAGCGCTATCACCTGATTTTGCTGTGTGAGAACCAGACCGGCTACCAGAACCTGATCAAAATGGTCTCCGCCGCGTGGGTGGACGGCTTCTATACCAAGCCCCGCGTGGATAAGGAGCTGTTGGAAAAGTACCACGAGGGCCTTATCTGCCTGTCCGCCTGCCTGGCCGGCGAAATTCCCCAGGCCATTCTCCACAACGACTATGAAAAGGCGCGGGAGACGGCCCTGTGGTATAAAAACCTCTTCGGCGAGGGCAACTACTTTATCGAGCTGCAGGACCATAACCTGCCCGAGCAGAAGCAGTCGAACCCCTTCCTCATCAAGCTGGCAAGGGAACTGGATATCCCTATGGTGGTCACCAACGACGCCCATTACATCTACAAAGAGGACGCTGAGACGCAGAAAATATTGCTGTGTATCGCCACCAAGCACACGCTGGAGGAGGATACCGGCATGGGGTTCGCCACCGACGAGTTTTACGTCAAATCCGGCGACGAGATGGCGGCCCTGTTCCCCGACCTGCCGGAGACGGTGACCAACACCAACGAGATCGCCAAACGCTGCCACGTGGAATTCAAGTTCGGCGACACCAAACTGCCCATCTTCACGATCCCCGGCAACCCCGACCACTTTGAATACTTCAAGAATATGTGCTACGAGGGCATGGTGAAGCGCTACGGCGAAAACTACCCGCCCGAGTATATGGACCGGCTCAACTACGAGCTGGGCGTTATCCACCAGATGGGGTTCATCGACTACTTCCTCATCGTGTGGGATTATATCAACTACGCCAAATCTGTGGGCATTCCCGTGGGGCCGGGCAGAGGCTCCGGCGCCGGCAGCATCGCCGCCTACACCTGCGGCATCACGGATATCGACCCCATGCGGTACTCCCTGCTGTTCGAGCGGTTCCTGAACCCCGAACGCGTCAGTATGCCCGACTTTGATATCGACTTCTGTTACGAGCACCGGCAGGACGTGATCGACTACGTGGTGCGCCGCTACGGCGCGGACCACGTGGCGCAGATCGCCACCTTCGGCACGCTGGCCGCCAAGGGCGCGGTGCGGGACGTGGGCAAGGTGCTGGGCATGTCGGTCTCCGAGGTGGCGGCGGTCACCAAGGAGATCCCGCAGGAGCTGGGCATGACCATCCAAAAGGCGCTGGAATCCAACGCCGATCTGAAAAAAATGTACGACGGCAACGCCCTGATCAAAAAGGTGATCGACACCTCCATCAAGATCGAGGGCATGCCCCGCAACACCGGCATGCACGCCTGCGGCGTGGTGATCTGCGACAAGCCCGTTGACGACTACGTCCCCCTGTTCCGCAGCGGCGACGCCATCGTCACCCAGTACTATAAGGGCTGGGTGGAAAAGCTGGGCCTTCTGAAGATGGACTTTTTAGGGCTTCGTACCCTGACGGTCATTACCGACGCGGTGAACATGATCCGCAAAAAGGTCCCGGATTTCGACATCGCGAAAATCGACGTGGACGATCAGAAGGTCTACAAAATGCTGGGCGAGGGCGGTACCTTCGGCGTGTTCCAGTGCGAATCCGGCGGCATCCGGGCGCTGATGATCAACATGCAGCCGAAGAACCTGGAAGATATCATCGCCGTCATCGCCCTGTATCGGCCCGGCCCCATGGATTTCATCCCCGCCTACCTCAAGAACCGGAAGGACCCGGAGCATATCAAATACCACTGCCCGGAGCTCAAGCCCATTCTGGACGTGACCTACGGCACCATCGTCTATCAGGAGCAGGTCATGCAGATCTTCCGTGAGCTGGCCGGCTACTCCATGGGCGCCGCCGACATGGTGCGCCGCGCCGTGGCGAAAAAACAGCCGGAGGTGCTGGCCGAGCAGAAGGAATACTTTCTCTACGGCTCCGACGGCACCAAGGCCGCCAAGTGCGACGGCTGTCTCAAGCGCGGCATCAGCAAAGAAGCGGCGGAAGCCATCTTCGACGACATGGCCTCCTTCGCATCCTACGCCTTCAACAAGTCCCACTCGGCGGCCTATTCGCTGCTGACCTATCAGACCGCATGGCTGCGCTGCTACTATCCCCAGGAATTTATGGCCGCCATGCTGACCAGCGTGCTGGACAACACCGACAAGGTGGTGGGCTATATCACCGAATGTCAGACCAACCTGGGCTTTGACGTACTGCCCCCCAGCGTGAACGAATCCATGGAAAAGTTCACCGTCGTGGGCGACAACGTCCGCTTCGGATTGCTTGCCATCAAGAACCTGGGCAGCGGCGTCATCAAGACCATCATCGACGAGCGGGAGGCCAACGGCCCCTATGAGAGCTTCTATTCCTTCTGCAAACGCTGCTACTGCCGCGACCTGAACCGCCGCGCGCTGGAACAGCTCATCAAGAGCGGCGCGGTGGATTGCTTCGGTCTCAACCGCCACCAGATGACGCTGATGATCGACGACATCCTTGCGGACCTGGACTCCGACGCCAAGAACAAGATCGAAGGGCAGATCGGCCTCTTCGATATCGGCGGCGCGCTGGCGAACGCCGTGGAGATCACCCCGCCGGACGTGCCGGAGTTCCCGGATAAGGAGCGGCTGGCGGATGAGAAGATGGCCACGGGTCTTTACATGTCCGGCCATCCCATGGCGGAGCACCGGCGGCTGTCCCAGAGCCTGGGCAGCGCGAAGGTTTCGGATATCCTGGAGTCCTCGCTGGCGGATCCCTCCTCGCCCTATCACGACGGCGACAAGATCCGGCTGCTGTGCATCATGACCACCGTGCGCAAGAAGATCACCAAGAACAACACCACCATGGCCTTCCTCTCCGTGGAGGATACCTACGGCGGCATCGAGGTCATGGTCTTCCCCAAGCGCTACGATAAATACGGCCCCTATCTGATCGAGGACGAGATCGTGCTGATCACGGCGAAGGTCTCGCTGAGCGACGACGAGGTGCCCAAGCTCCTGTTGGAGGAGTGCGTCCCCATGAGCGAGATCCCGGACGACGCCAAGCTGCTGGAAACCTACAAGCTGCCGGAGCGGGACTACGTGACCCGCAAGAGCGCCTACTCCGCCTATGAGGACGGCGGCTTCTCCTATTCGCCGCCCCCCGCGGACGATATCCCCGCGCCGGAGGAGGACTACGGTCCGCCGCCGGAATATGAGTCGGAAGTGGGAAGTGGGAAGTCGGAAGTCGGCGGGTATCAGCCGAACGGCGGATTCCGTCAGGGAACCGTCACAAGAAGCCCGGCCGCCGTCGCCCCGCCCGTCACAAGGGCCAGCGCCTACACCGCCACTGCCACGCAGGTTTCCGCCCCGGCGAAGAAGGGCAAATGCGGCCTGTTCCTGCGGGTCTCCGGCGCGTCGTCGGACGACTGCGTGAAGGCGAAAAAAATGTGCTCCATCTTTGAGGGCGGTCTGCCGCTGATCCTGTATTATACCGACGAAGCCCGCTACGATTTCCAGTCGGGCATCCGCACGGATAACAATCCGGATCTCGTCAAAGGGCTCAAAAAACTGCTGGGTGAGAAAAACGTTGTGGTAAAAATGTAACATTTTTGTGTATTTTGCGGATTGTTCTTTCAAAACTGCGTTTTTTGTTGACTTTGCGGCTCAAGAAGAATATGATAAAGTATATTTATGACGAAAGCATCTCCGGGAGGAGATGGCAGGAGGAAACGATATGAAAACGATTGCAGTACTGACCAGCGGCGGCGACGCCCCCGGCATGAACGCCGCCATCCGCGCGGTTGTCAGAACCGGCTGTGAGAACGGCGTCCGGGTGCTGGGCATCCGCAGAGGCTATCACGGCCTGATGAACGGCGATATGTACGAGATGAACCTGCGTTCCGTTTCCGATATTATCCATCGCGGCGGCACCATGCTCTATTCCGCGAGAAGCAAGGAGTTCTGCACCGAGGCCGGTATGCAGAAGGCCATCGACGTGTGCAAGGAGAACGGCATCGAGGGCATCGTCGTCATCGGCGGCGACGGCTCCTTCCGCGGCGCGCGGGACCTGTCCGTCCGCGGCGTCAACTGCGTGGGCATCCCCGGCACCATCGACAACGACATCGCCTGCTGCGACTATACCATCGGCTACGATACGGCGCTGAACACCATCATGGATATGGTGGACCGCATCCGCGACACCACGGAATCCCACGACCGCTGCACGGTGGTGGAGGTCATGGGACGCCGCGCCGGTTATCTGGCGCTCAACGCCGGCATCGCCATCGGCGCCACCTCCATTCTGATCCCCGAGCTGGAGTTCAGCGTGGATACGGATATCATCGACCGCATGAGACGGACCCAGAAGACCGGCAAGCAGCACTTCATCATCGTGGTGGCCGAGGGCGTGGCCGATCAGCTCAAGGAACGCGGCCTCAACGACGTGGGCGCGCTGGCGAAATACATC
>CAMVNL010000063.1 GCA_947168785.1 uncultured Clostridia bacterium
ACAGGGTAAGGTCGAAATCGTGGACGCCCTGTGCAAAGCCGAGGGCAAGCGGGAAACGCTGCTGTTCGCCGGCGACGGCATCAACGACGCGCCGGTGCTCACCCGCGCCGATATCGGCGTGGCCATGGGGGGCCTTGGCAGCGACGCGGCCATTGAGGCGGCGGACGCGGTCATCATGGACGACGACCCGGCGAAAATCCCGCTGGCGGTGGCCATCGCCCGCCGCACGAAGCGCATCGTGCGGGAAAACGTGATCTTCGCGCTGGGCGTCAAATTTGCGGTGCTGATTCTGGCGGCGCTGGGCCTCACCAATATGTGGGTGGGCGTGTTTGCGGACGTGGGCGTGGCGGTCCTCGCCATCCTCAACGCCATGCGCACGCTGAAGGCGCCGGACGGCGGCAAGTGACCGCCCGGGAAAGGAAAAAATAGTCTTGACAATTCCCCCGATTGGCGGTAAACTTTAGTTATCAGAAAAAATGAATAAGTGTGGTGAAATTTTGTGAGCAGTTCCGACGGACAACATCCGCGAAGTAGGCTGAATGAATCAATATCTGCGGCGGAACCGCACACAAAACCGTAAGCGCCACACAGGGGGCTTGCTTCCGGCGTTTGTTCGTGCCTCTTCCGCTGCGGCGGAGGAGGCATTTTTGATGGAATTTGAGACCTTACTGAAAATCGTAAGCTCACTTCTGGACAAAAACGAATTTACCGCTCTGCGAAGCATGCTGAGTGAGATAAACTCCGTTGATATCGCTGAGATCATGGAGGAGCTTGAACCGGTCAAACGGCTCAGGCTGTTCCGCATTATGTCGAAGGATATGTCAGCGGACGTTTTTGCTTATCTGGAGCCCGAAAGCCAGACGGAGCTGGTGAAGATGATCAGCGACCGGGAGCTGCAGGGGCTGGTCAACGAGCTGTATATCGACGACGCGGTGGACTTTCTGGAGGAGGTCCCCGCCAACGTGGTCACCCGCGTGCTCTCGCAGGCCACGCCCGAGACGCGGCAGCTGATCAACAAATTCATGAACTACCCGGAGTCGTCCGCCGGCAGCATTATGACCATTGAGATGGTGCAGCTGCGGGACGACATGACCGCGAAGGAGGCCATTGAAAGCATCCGCCGCACGGGTCTTGACAAAGAGACGGTTTACACCTGCTATTGCACGGACGCCCAGCACACATTGCTTGGCAGCGTGCCCCTGCTGCACCTGCTGCTGTTCAAAGAGGATACGCTGGTGCGGGACATCATGGAGGACGACAACAAGCTGATCTCCGTGAACACCCACGACGACCAGGAGGACGTGGCGGCCATCGTGAAAAAATACGACCTGCTGAGCGTGCCCGTGGTGGACAACGAAAACCGGCTGGTGGGCATCATCACCATCGACGACATCGTGGACGTCATCGAAGAAGAGACCACGGAAGACTTCGAGAAGATGGCCAAGGTGCAGCACTCCGACGAGGGCTACCTCAAAACCGGCGTCTTCACCCATGTGCGCCACCGCATCGTGTGGCTGCTGATCCTGATGGTCTCCGCCACTTTCACCGGCAAGCTGATCGACAACTTCGAGGGGATCCTCTCCTCCGTGGCGGGCCTCACCGCCTGCATCCCCATGCTGATGGATACCGGCGGCAACTCCGGCAACCAGGCCTCCACCCTGATCATCCGCGGCCTGGCCGTGGGCGACATCACCCCCAAGGACTTTTTGAAAATCGTATGGAAGGAACTGCGCGTGGCCGTCATCTGCGGCCTGATCCTCGGCGCGGTGAACATCGGCCGGATGTTCGTTCTGTCCCAGCTCTCCTCCACCGGTTCCCACGATATCCACGTGTTCCTCGTGGTTTCCACCGCCATGGTGTTCGCGGTGATCGTGGCCAAGCTCATGGGCTGCATGCTGCCCATCGGGGCGAAGCTGATCCATCTGGACCCCGCGCTGATGGCCGGCCCCATGCTGACCACCATCGTGGACCTGATCACGCTGGTCATTTACCTGTCGCTGGCCAACGCCTTCCTGATGTAGCGCCCTCCCCCGCAAAAAAAGAAATCAACAAAAATACGGCCCCGGAACGGCTTTCGTCCCGGGACCGTCGGTTTTTGTTTCTCGCGGATTTTTGCGGAAATACAACAGTATTTTTCTCTATCTCGGATCATTGCGGGATTACGATAACCAAAAGTTTTTTGCAAGACGTTCGACGCCCAACTGTAGGGGGCTGCGTCTGCCGGAATTCCCGACAAACTGTTATTTCGATATCCCACAAACATCCGTCATGAACCAATTTTTAAACAATCCGAACGTTCGCTCCTGACCGGAGGTACGAACCCTTGACTTCCGACTTTTTCCCTTCCCGCTCAGCACAGCACCTCCGAATCGAACCACTGCTCCTGAAACCGCACGGCGTCCTCCATCTGCGCCTTCGTAAAGGTCACGCCCGCAGGCGCGGCGATCAGCTTGTCCTCTTCGTCGTCCTTCCGCCGGACCACGCCGATCACCGTCGCGTCAGCCTCTGAGACGGGGCCGTTCACCCCCAACAGATAGACGTCCAGCGCCTCGCCGTCGCCGCCCGGCACGCCGGGCAGATAACCGTAGTTGACCGGGTAGACCGTCTCAAACCCGCCGGAGCGGTGGACGTACCCCATAGGCCGGTCGATCACGATATGTACCTTTTGCCCCATGTACGCCCATGCGGCGGCGGTGCGCAGGCTGCGCACGATGAACGCGTGCTTTCCGGCCAGGTACTTCTCCCGCCCGGCGTCCTCGGGGCAGGCCCGCGCCAGGGAGCTTTTCAGCGTCTCATATTCCTTCGCTGCCCGAGGGACGGCGTTCAGGTAATCCCGGAACCGGATATAATTCCGCCAGTCCGCGCCGTCCTTTTTCACCACGTGAATAAAGTGAGTCTGCAACTCGCCGGTCCCCTCATAAAAGCTCCCCTTGGCAAACAGCAGCTGGCCCTCAAGGCTGCCGGAGCGGTAATAAAAGCCCGCCTGTTCCAGCGCGGGCCGCTTTTCCAGCACCCGGCCGAAGTCCTCCGCCGCCACGGCGATATCCACAATGGGCTTGGCCATGATGGTATTCACCGCCGTGCTGCCCACGTGCTGAATCTCCGCCGCCGCGTCCCCGAGAAGCTCCCGCAGCACCGCGATCGTCCGCGCCGCCTCTTCTTCCCATTCCGTTTCATGCGGGCACAGCCGCACCGTACCCCGTTTCAGTCCCAGCATTCCTGTCTCCTTCTACCTGTGTTTGAATGTTATCAACCATTCCGTTATTTACTTTTGCGTACGCATCCGATATGATAAAACCGAACCGACAAAGATCACCAAACGGGAGGAAACAAGAATGGATCTCATCAGAATCGGCGGATATATCCAGCATCTCCGCAAGGCGGCGGGGCTGACGCAGAAGCAGCTGGCCGAGCGCCTGGGCGTCACCTTTCAGGCGGTCAGCAAATGGGAGACCGGCGAAACCCTGCCGGACGCGTCGCTGCTGCTGCCTCTGTGCGAACAACTGAACACCACGGCGGACAAGCTGCTGAACGGCGGCAGCGTTGTGCTGGCCGGGCGGCGTCTGCTGCGGGTGGAGGACGTGGTGATCGCCTTTGAAAATATGGAGGACGTGGGAAAATATCTGGGCGAGGACAGCGACTTTTTCACCGGCATGGTGGAGGGGATCAACCGGAAAATGGATATCGATCTTCTCTCTTATCTCAGCCGCCGGGAGACCCGCGAGGTCCTCTGGGCGGAGGCGCTGATCCAGGGCCTGCTCAGCGGCCGGACCGTGGATATGGACGAAGTGGAAGCGACCTTCACCAACAAAAAAATGGTGGAGCAGATCCGCCGCTACCGGGACAAAACCGCCGGATAAATAACACGCTCCGTATTTTACCATACGGAACGGAAAAACACAATCGTCTTTTCCCTGCGCCTTATCAGGTGAACGGGTTGACAACTTGGGGTTTGTCGAGCTGTTTGCCGTTATGCGGAACCCTACCCCATTCGGTAGCGCGGCTGCCCACAGCCGCCCCGCCGCAGGCGGTTTTAAACGCAAACAACATAATAAAATTAACGTTTCCCTAAAACAAACGTTCAAAAAAGCGGAATCGCGTTGCGGGCGGCTCACGGAGCCGCGCTACATCATATTGCCCCTCGCAAACATTGTCGCGTTGCTTTTTTACGGAGCAGCCGTCTGCCGTCGGCTGATTGTATCGCAACGACAAAACGATCACACCGAATCGTTTTGTCTGCGACTTGGAGCGCTCGCACCGCTCTGTGTTTGCTCACCAAAACCGCCTCGCTTCTTCTTGGCCCTCGCAAACATAGTCGCGCTGCTGCGCTTGGAGCGCTTGCATCGCTCGTTGTTTGCTCACTCGAATCCCTTGCTGCATCCGCCACAGGCGGCGCTTCGGGATTCTCCCCACTGGCGGCGCTTCGGCGGTTTTGCCCCGACAAATCCCCCTTTGACAAAAAACCAAAACCATGCTATACTGTTTTTATACGACATGAAAGAGGTGGAAAGATGATTCTCGCTTGCAAGTAAAACGGAATATTTGCGGACGGGGGGCATAGTGTCCCTTGACGCGCTTGCAGGCGGATTATCTCAACACTCAAATACCGGTTTACCCTGAATGATTGTTCATGGAGGGGTATGCTATACCATTGAGCCGCGGGGATCGTCTCCCTGCGGCTGATTTTGTATTTGGAGGTATTTCTATGTCGTTGATTAAAATAGAAAACCTGACGTTCGCCTATCCGGGCAGCTTTGACAACGTCTTTGAAAATGCCTGCGTGCAGCTTGACACCGACTGGAAGCTGGGCTTTGTGGGCCGCAACGGCCGTGGGAAAACCACCCTGTTCCGGCTGCTGCTGGGGGATTATGAATACCGGGGCAGGATCGTCAGCTCCGTGGCGTTTGACTATTTCCCCTATGCGGTGCCGGACAAAACGATGCTGACGCTGGAGGCGCTTTCCGCCGTCTGCCCCGCGGCGGAGGAATGGGAGCTGCTGCGGGAGACCTCCCTCCTTGACGTGGAGCCGGAGGCCCTGTACCGCCCCTTCCACACCCTCTCCAACGGCGAGCAGACCAAGGCGCTGCTGGCGGCGCTGTTCCTCAATGAAAACCGCTTCCTGCTGATCGACGAGCCCACCAACCACCTGGACGCGGCGGCCCGGGAGACGGTGGCCAGGTACCTGAACCGGAAGAAGGGGTTCATCCTCGTGTCCCACGACCGGGCGTTTCTGGACGCCTGCGTGGACCATATCCTTTCCATCAACAAGGCGAATATCGAGGTGAAGCAGTGCGACTTTTCCACGTGGCTGGCGGAATTTGAGACCCGGCAGCAGACGGAGGCGGAGCAGAACGAACGGCTGCGGAAGGACATCCGCCGTCTGAAGGAGGCGGCCAGGCGCACGGCGGACTGGTCCGACAAGGTGGAGAAATCGAAGATCGGCGCCGGGGACAAGGGGCACGTGGGCCACATGGCGGCCAAAATGATGCAGCGGTCCAAGAATCTGCAGCGCCGGCAGCAGCGGGCGGCGGAAGAAAAAACCGGCCTGCTGAAAAACGTTGAATACGACGAGCAGTTGAAGCTGTGGCCGCTGACCTATCACGCGGACCGGCTGGCGGAGTACAACAAGGTGGCCGTTTCATACGGGGGCAGGCAGGTCAACGCCCCGGTCTCCTTCACGGTCCATGCCGGGGACAGGATTTTTTTGGAGGGCAGAAACGGCAGCGGCAAAAGCAGCCTGCTCAAACTTCTGTACGAAACCGGGATCGAATATCAGGGCGCGCTGCGAAAGGGCTCCGGTCTGATCGTCTCCATCGTCCAGCAGGATACCTCCGGCCTGACCGGCAGCCTTGACGCATACGCGGCGCGGCGGGGCATTGACAACACTCTGTTCCGGTCGATCCTGCAAAAGCTCGGCTTTGACCGGAAGCAGTACGAAAAGGACCTGCGGGAATCCTCCGCAGGCCAAAAGAAAAAGGTATGCATCGCCGCCAGCCTGTGCGAAAAGGCGCACCTTTACATTTGGGACGAACCGCTGAACTATATCGATATCTATTCCCGACGCCAGCTGGAAAAGCTCATCATTGCATATCAGCCTACCATGCTGCTTGTCGAGCACGACAGGGCCTTTCAGCAAGCCGTCGCCACACAGGTGATCCGGCTGGAGGGATAAGAAGGTGCGGAAAAATAACGGGGTTTGTCGAGGTGATTGCAGAAAATGTTATGCTGCCTTTGGCAGCATGATATACATATTTGTATCCTCGCCAAAGGCGAGACATGCAAATATGCATGATATACAGCCGCTTACGCGACTGTATGATATGATATTCACCTACGTAATTGTTATTCGCGCAGCGAATATCATGCGCGTCTGCGCATATCATGACGAAGTCATATCATTCGCCATCGGCGAATATCATTGTGGCGCAGAGCGCCACACAAATCCCGCTTTCTCCCGCGTCTCACTTCGGCTTGGGCTTCGCCATGAACGACAAA
The DNA here is from genome assembly GCA_947168785.1 of uncultured Clostridia bacterium. GTDB lineage: Bacteria > Bacillota > Clostridia > Oscillospirales > Acutalibacteraceae > RUG806. Next base: position 6,496 of record CAMVNL010000063.1, read on the forward strand.
ATGAACCCCATAAACACGGCGGTCATAATTCCCACCGATCCGGCGGTCAGCGGCCCTTCCAGCGCGCCGAGCAGGCCGTCCCGCATGACAGCTTCCCGGGTGCCGTTCACCAGCAGGTTGCCAAATCCGGAAAGCGGCAGCGCCGCCCCGCTTCCGGCAAAGTCGATCAGCTTATCATACACACCGAACGCGCCGAGCAAGATCCCCGCGCAGACGTATCCTACCAGAATCCTCGCCGGGGTCAGCTTGGTCTTATCGATCAGGATCTGTCCGACTACGCAGATCAGTCCGCCGATCACAAACGCCCACACAAATTTCATTCCGAACAGCACACCCTTTTGCCAATACTCCCCGCCCGACAGCCGTTCTGCCGGGCGCATTCTTTCTGTCAAAAACAGTATCCCCCGGCAAAAAAGCGCTATGCGCCGGATTTTCAGATTTTTTTCGTAAAAACCGAAATTTCCTCTTGATTCTTCTCATGTTTTATTGTATAATAACAATCCGTGAGAGAAAGATGCACCGATCGACCCGGTCCATTCCTTTTTCTCCGCACAATTTCATTCCCATGCTGGTGTGGCTCAATGGCAGAGCAGCTCATTCGTAATGAGCAGGTTGTCAGTTCGATTCTGACCACCAGCTCCACCCCGAAAACCCTTGTATATCAAGGGTTTTCGGCTTTTTTATGCCTCCAAAAAATCGGCCCGAAAACGGCCGATTTTTGCGTTTGTTGCCACTTTGTTGCCACTTGTTGCCACCCCAAATGTCGTGTTGCCGGAATGAGCAGGTTGGCGATTCCCGAAATTGAAATGATTTCGGCATGGAAAAAATAGCTAAGCTCTTGCCAAAATGGCAACAAATATCAACCGATTTGCCAAAACGGCGATGGAATGCAGCGCCAACGTATCGTATAATAGAAACAGAGCAGGACAGGTTGTTTGCCTGCCCTGCCGGTTTGGTTTTTCGATTGTTTCACGATTTCCGCGTTTCTTATTTCCTTCTGCCGGATACGAACTCATCCAGCATCTCCGCGGCTGCGGCGTCCGCCGTGCGGATCTGGTGCGTGTAGATCGTGATCGTGGTTTGCGCGTCGGCGTGGCCGAGACGTTTGGACACCGTTTCCACGTCTACGCCGTTTGCGATCATCAGCGAGGCGTTTGTGTGCCGGAGGGAATGCAGATGGATCGGCGGCAGGTCGTTCCCCTTCACAAATCTGCCGAACCAGGACGAAATGCTGTCCGGGTGAAAGGGTTTGCCGAGCTTGTTTGTAAATACGTATCCCGTATCATGATAAAGGTCGCCGTAGGTCTGCCGGTATCCTTCCTGTGTTTGTTGCCATTCTCGAAGCAGCATCATGGTTGAGGGAGACACCTTGATCACCCTTTTGGAGGTTTCGTTTTTCGGCGTGTCGATTTTTACGCCGTCGTTGTGCACGTAAACCATCGATTTATTGATATCGATCAGGCTTTTCTCGAAATTGACGTCCTTCCAGGTTAAGCCCAGCGCCTCGCCTCTGCGCATCCCGGTGGATACGTACAGCGTGATGAGCGTTCTGTATACGATATCAACCGATTCCAGACAGGCAAACAGCCGTTCGAGGTCTTCCTCCTCCAGATATGCCGCCCGCTTATGGTTTTGCTTCGGCGGTTTTACCCTTTCGCAGGGGTTGGAGGTCACGATCTGCCACTGTACTGCGCAGGTGAACATCGTCCGCAGAATATGGTGCAGGTACAGGATTGTGGAGCCGGTAAGGGTCGTGTCACTGTCGATTTTCGTAAAATACTGTTTCGGATTGATTTCCAGCGCTTTTGCAACCGTTTCCATCGTGCTCCCGTAAACGTGCTTGCCGCTCACCATATTGCGTACGGTAGAATAACCAAGCCCCGTCATTTTGCTGAGCTTTTCCATTGTGATTTTGTGCTCCTTCAGGTACTTTTTCAGTTTTGCGTCCGCCTGATAATAGCTTTTTTCTTTCGCCTCCGGATCGCGCAGATCGTTATAAAACGCAAGCTGATTCAGATTCACACCGATCCGGCGCAGCTCTGCGATCAGTTTTCCGAACTCCAGCGGCGGCTTTCCGTAAACGACCTTGTATTTTAAGAGACGCCGGAAGACGTCCGATTTTGAACAGCGCAGCGTTTCACACAGGCGAAGAAGCTCATTCTCTTCATCCTGATCGAGCCGCACGTGTTCATTAAAAATACGGTTCATTCTTTTATTAACTCCTTTTCATTCTTTTTCTTTGCCGGGTGTGGTGTCTGGCAACAAGCGGATT
>CAMVNL010000064.1 GCA_947168785.1 uncultured Clostridia bacterium
GGACCCGGAGCCGGAATTGTCCGTGTTTTCCGCCATTGCAAACGGGGACGCCTGCAACATGGCGCGGCTCACCACCACCCTGCACTGCGGCACCCACGCGGACGCTCCCCTGCACTTCGTGCCGGGCGGCGCGCCCATCAACGCCGCTTCGCCGGACCGGTTTATCGGCGAGTGTACCGTGATGGAGGTCCCGCCGGGACGCATCACCGGCGAGATCGTAGACCGCATTTTTCCCCGCCGCTGTGAGCGGCTGCTGCTGAAGAGCGGCGGCAAGGCTTACTTTGAAAAGACCGGCGCGGAGGAGGCCGCCTATTACGGCTACCGCCTCATCGGCACCGACGCCAACTCCATCGGCGGCGCGGAGGACCAGATCGGCCCCCACCGGGCCATTTTAGGGGAAAACATCGCGGTGCTGGAAAATCTCGATCTGAGCCAGGTCAAGCCCGGCAAGTATTTTCTCATCGCCGCCCCGGTGAAGATCCGCGGCGTAGAGGCCGCCCCGGTGCGGGCGCTGCTCATTGACGGACATATTTTCTGGAGTAATTGATTTCGCGTAACACGGCGCATTGCGCCGTCTGACGCTTCCCCATGATAATCTACTTTCCCTTTCACCTGTCTGTTTTATTATTGTAATATTTTTCTGTTATCGATTCAATGAAACCGAACACGCCAGACGGCGCAATGCGCCGTGCTACGTTAAGTTGGTATATAAAATTTTCATATTAAAAGGAGACAACACATGAGTTCACTCAACAAAAAGACCATTGAAGACATCGCCGTAGCCGGCAAGCGCGTATTGGTGCGCTGCGACTTCAACGTGAAGATGGAAGACGGCGTCATCACCAGCGACAAGCGCATCGTCGCTTCCCTGCCCACCATCAAGTACCTGCTGGGCCAGGGCGCCCGCCTGATCCTCTGCTCCCACCTGGGCCGCCCGAAGGGCGCGTTCGATCCCCAGTTCTCCATGGCGCCCGTAGCGGCACGCCTGTCCGAGCTGCTGGGTCAGGAAGTCAAGCTGGCAAAAGACGTGGTCGGCGAGAGCGCGCAGGCACTCGCCGCCGAGCTGAAGGACGGCGAAGCCATGCTGCTGGAGAACGTCCGCTTTGAGCCCGGCGAGACCAAGAACGATCCCGAGCTTTCCAAGAAGTTCGCCGCGCTGGCCGAAATCTTCGTCAACGACGCCTTCGGTTCCGCCCACAGAGCCCACTGCTCCACCACCGGCGTGGCCGACTATCTGCCCTCCGCCGTGGGTTATCTGATCCAGAAGGAGATCAACTTCATGGGCAACGCCCTTGAAAATCCTGTCAGACCCCTTGTCGCCATTCTGGGCGGCGCGAAGGTCTCCGACAAGATCGGCGTCATCAACAACCTGATCGAAAAGTGCGACAAGATCATCATCGGCGGCGGCATGGCCTACACCTTCTTCGCGGCCATGGGCAACAGTGTGGGCACCTCCCTGCTGGATAAAGAGAACATCGAGAACGCCAAGAACATGATGGCCCGCGCGAAGGAAAAAGGCGTGGACTTCCTGCTGCCCGTGGACAACGTCATCGGCCGCGAGTACAAGGAAGACACCACCTTCATGCGCATCTACTCCGACTCCATCCCGGACGGCTGGATGGGCCTTGACATCGGCCCGGTCACCAGAGAGCTGTTCGCCAAGTCCCTTGTGGGCGCCGGCACCGTGATCTGGAACGGCCCCATGGGCGTCTCCGAATGGGAGAACTTTGCCGAGGGTACCATCGACGTGGCCAAGGCGGTTGCAGAAGCGACCGAGAACGGCGCCATCTCCGTCATCGGCGGCGGCGACTCCGCGGCGGCCATCAAGAAGCTGGGCTTCGAGAAGAAGATGAGCCACATCTCCACCGGCGGCGGCGCTTCCCTGGAATTCCTCGAGGGCAAGGACCTGCCCGGCATCGCCTGCATTGACGAGAAATAATCGTAGCACGCTGCCTCAGCAACGTTAAAAAGTTAAAAGTTGAAAGTGAAAAGTTAAAATTCGGGCCTGCGGCGCGATTATAATAGGTAAGGGCGAAGCCCTTCCGCCTTTCAACTTTCAACTTTTAACTTTCAACTCTTTTGAAAAAACATCTATATCATAAAGGAGAATCGTCCAATGAATAAATCCCTTCGCAAAGCCGTCATCGCCGGCAACTGGAAAATGAACAAGACCCCCGCCGAGGCGGCGGCCCTCATCAACGAAATGAAGCCCCTCGTGGCGGACGCGGACTGCGACGTGGTCCTCTGCGTGCCCTACGTGGACATCCCCGCCGCGCTGGAAGCGGCCAAGGGCTCCAACATCAAGATCGGCGCGGAAAACGTTCACTTCAAGGCCTCCGGCGCTTACACCGGCGAGATCTCCGCGGAGATGCTCACCGCCCTGGGCGTGGAATACGTGGTCATCGGCCACTCCGAGCGCCGTCAGTATTTCGGCGAGACCGACCAGACCGTGAACCTGCGCTCCCTGGCCGCCCTCAACGCGGGCCTGAAAGCCATCATCTGCGTGGGCGAGACGCTGGAACAGCGTGAGCTGGGCTACACCGAGACCCTGCTGAAGTACCAGACCAAGATGGCCCTGACGAACGTCACCGCCGAGCAGCTCAAGAACGTCATCATCGCCTATGAGCCCGTGTGGGCCATCGGCACCGGCGTGACCGCCACCGACGACCAGGCCAACGAAGGCAACTGCTATGTACGGCAGGCCATCGCGGAGGCCTACGGCGCGGACGTGGCCGAGACCGTGACCGTCCAGTACGGCGGCTCCATGAACGCCAAGAACGCGGAAGGCCTTCTTTCCAAAGAGCATGTGGACGGCGGCCTGATCGGCGGCGCGTCCCTGAAAGCGGCGGATTTCTCCGTCATCGTAAAGGCGGCGTCCAAATAATGAAAAAACCGGTTGTTTTATGTATCATGGATGGGTTCGGCATCCGCGAGAGCGCCGAGGGCAACGCCATCAAGGCGGCCAACACCCCCCATCTGACAAAATATTTCACCGAGTGCCCCTTCACCACCATCGGCGCTTCCGGCCTGGATGTGGGGCTGCCGGACGGCCAGATGGGCAACAGCGAGGTGGGCCACACCAACATCGGCGCGGGCCGCGTGGTGTATCAGATGCTGGTGAAGATCAGCAAGTCCATTCAGGACGGCGACTTCTTCCAGATCCCGGCGCTGAATGAGGCCATGGACAACTGCCTGAAAAACAACAGTGCCCTGCACCTGATGGGCCTGCTCTCCGACGGCGGCGTGCACAGCCACATCGAGCACCTGTTCGGCCTGCTGGAAATGGCCAAGCAGAAGGGCCTGACCAAGGTCTATATCCACTGCATCATGGACGGCAGAGACGTTTCCGTCACCAGCGGCAAGGGCTTCGTGGCGGACGTGGAAAAGAAGTGCGCCGAGCTGGGCGTGGGCAAGATCGCCTGCATCTCCGGCCGCTACTACGCCATGGACCGTGACTTCGCCTGGGACCGTGTGGAAAAAGCCTACGCCGCTTTCGTCTACGGCGAGGGCATTCAGGACAGCGACGCCGTGGGCTCCATGCAGCGCAGCTACGACAAGGGCGTGACGGACGAGTTCATCGTGCCCACCGTGGTGGACAAAGAGGGAACCATCAAGGCCAACGATTCCGTGGTGTTCTTCAACTTCCGCCCCGACCGTGCGCGGCAGATCACCCGCACCTTCGTGGACCCGGATTTCAACGGCTTCGAGCGCAGGAATGGCTTCTTCCCGCTGACCTACGTTTGCATGACCCAGTATGACGAATCCATGCCCAACGTCTCCGTGGCTTTCCCGCCCGAGGAGCTGAAAAACACCTTCGGCGAGTTTTTGCAGGACAACGGCAAGACCCAGCTGCGCATCGCCGAGACGGAGAAGTACGCCCACGTGACCTTCTTCTTCAACGGCGGCGAGGAAAAGACCTTTAAGGGCGAGGACCGGATCCTGATCCAGTCCCCCGACGTGCCCACCTTCGACCTCAAGCCCGAGATGAGCGCCTATGAGGTCTGCGACGCGGTGTGCGAGAAGATCACCTCCGGCGCATACGACGCGGTGATCCTCAACTTCGCCAACTGCGACATGGTGGGTCACACCGGCGTGTTCGACGCGGCGGTAAAGGCCGTAGAGGCTGTGGACGAGTGTGTGGGCAGAGTGGTGGACGCCACCCTCTCCATGGGCGGCGTGACCTTCATCACCGCCGACCACGGCAACGCCGACAAGATGATCGGCGACGACGGCAAGCCCTTCACCCCCCACACCACCAATCCGGTGCCCTTCTGCGTGGTGGGCTACCCCTGCGAGCTGAAGGACGGCGGCCGCCTGGCGGACATCTGCCCGACCATGCTGAAGGTCATGGGACTCCCCCAGCCCGCCGAAATGACCGGCAAATGCCTGATAAAATGAGCAATTAGCAACGTGCAATTTGCAATGAAAAAGAACGCCGTGGTTTTTGTCCCGCGGCGTTCCTTTTTTGTTTCCGCCAATCGTACCAGTCAGGGTCCGTTTTCACCATCAGAGGCCGGTTGCCGGATTGACGATTGACAGTTGTTTTTTCCCTCCGGGGCGTATATAATATTCATACAAAAAAAAGCAAAGGAGTGTCTGACCGTGCATTATCTTTCTAAAGCTGAATATGAAGCGGCGATCGCCGCGACGCGTGACGAGCGCATGAAATGGTGGCGCGAGGCGCGGTTCGGGATGTTCGTCCATTTTGGGTTATACGCGCTGCTCGGACGGCAGGAATGGGTGATGGCCAACGAAAACATTTCGCCGGAGGAATATGAAAAGCTGGCGGACCGCTTTCAGCCGAAGCCCGGCGCGCCCCGCGAATGGGCAAAGCTCGCCAAGGCCGCGGGCTGCAAATATATGGTGCTGACCACCCGCCACCACGAGGGCTTCTCCCTGTGGGATTCCAAGGTCAACCCGTTCAACAGCGTCAACTATGGGCCGCACCGCGATATCGTGCGGGAGTTTGTGGACGCCTGCCGGGAATTTGACCTCGGCGTGGGGCTCTATTCCTCCGTAACCGATTGGCGCCACCCCGATTGCCGGGACTGCGCCACCGATCCGGACGCACGGCGGCGCTATAATGATTATCTGACCGCGCTCAACGCCGAACTGCTGACCAACTACGGCAAGATCGACATTCTCTGGTATGATATGGCGTGGCCGCTGGAAAGCTACGAAGGCTGGGATTCGCTGCGCCGCAACCAGTATCTGCGCTCGCTGCAGCCGGGTATCATCATCAACAACCGTTCCCGGCTGGACGAGGATTTCGGCACGCCGGAGGGGGAGATCCGTTCCATGGACCGCGACTGGGAGGCCTGCATGACCTTCAACGACCTGAGCTGGGGGTACATCGATTCCGCCCAGGCGGCGCCTTACAGCTATAACGCGCAGCGCATCCTGCGGATGCTGTGGCGTGTGACGGGCAGCTGCGGCAATCTGCTGCTCAATATCGGTCCCGCGCCGGACGGCTCGGTTCCCGCCGAAGCGGTCGAACCGCTCACGCAGGTGGGCCGCTGGCTTTCCGCCAACGGCGACGCGGTGTACGGGCAGGTTTCCCCGGCGGTCGGGGAATTCAGCGTGCGCAGCACCACCCGCAAGGGTAACCGCGTCTTCGTGTGGAACTGGATCTGGCCGGACAACGGGGAATTCACCGTGGGCGGCTATTACACGAAGCTGCTTTCGGCGCGGCTGCCCGCCACCGGGGAAGAGCTGCCCTTTACGCAGGATGCGGCCCGCATCACGGTGAAAGGTCTGCCCGCCCGTTCCCCCGATCCCGTCTGCAACGTCGGCGTCGTGGAACTGATTTTTGAGACGGAACCGAAGCAGGACCGGGGCAACCTGTTCCCGCAGCTTTGGGGCGGCGACAGGCGGCTGACAGTTTGACGGACTATCGCAAAAAGAACGATCCTCCATCAAGGAGCCGTCCTGATCGTCCTCAGACTCCCTCCGTACTGACGCGTACCACGCCGAAGCCGCCGGTGAGTTCCACCCGGTTGGGGCCGCTGCCGAAGGAGGCGCTGCGGGATCGCCGGACGCCGTTGTAATAGCAAACGCCGAGGCTCATGTCGAAAGAAACGGTATAGCCGCTCTGTATACCATAGAGCAGCACGTCCACCTCGCCCATGGAGGCGTTGATGCGGCTTTTCCCTGTCAGCGCCGCTTTGATCTGCGTGGCGCCCGCGCCGCAGTGGAGCGAGAGACCGTTGATCAGGCTGTTGCCGACGGACAGGGCGCCCGCGCCGCACCGGATGTCGGCGGATTCGGTGACGATAAGCCCGTTCAGCGTGGCGTTTCCCGCGCCGCACTCCAGCGTCAGCTCCTTTGTTTCCAGCGTCATAATAAGCAGCTTCCCCGCGCCAAGCGCCACGTTCACGGCATCAAAGGCGCAGTTTTCCGGCACGGTGACGGTCACGTCAAAGCGATTGCGCTCGTTGAATTGGAAGCCGTTCTCCGCGTTGCGGATCGACAGCACTTCCCCCGTGTCTTCCACCTGTATCGCAGAGGAATCATATTTCACGTTGAAGAACAGCCCCGTTTCTATTGTCAGGCTGCCGTTGATCATATTGACTTCCAGTATGCGGGGCAATGCGGCAGCGGCAGGAGGCGGCGCCGTCGTCTGCGCTGCAGGGGGTTCGGTCGTTTCTGCGGCGAAGCCGGTCACAGCGTCCGGCAGCGCAGCGGCTTCCTCCGTACCGACAACAGCAGCCCTGTGCCGGTTGGCGCTGATGATGGTATCATATACGGAATCCCTGACGACCAAAAACGCGACGTTGGCCATCACGATCAGAACTCCCGCGCCGATCCAGAGGAGAATCCTTTTTACAGGCTGATTCGATCCGTTCAATTCGTCAGACCTCACTTTCCCAAAGACAAAAGCGCCGGGAGGAGTCATTCCTCCGCGGCACTTTCATTTTAATGTATCATCAGGACCAGCCTTTTAATCAGCTCAAAAACCACGGCAAAATCAATGTTCATTGTCGTTCCTCCTTTTTTTGCATCCGCTGCGCTTTTATTGTATGGCGCAACCATAAAATAACAAGCAAGCGCCGATTAAAAAACGGTAAAACAAATCTAAAAAAAGAGAAAACGGTTTCACGGTGATTTAATATTCCGTTTATGTTTTGAAGCGGTAGCCCGCGCCCCAGATCGTCTGCAGATATCTCGGCTCGTTGGAATCGTCCTCGATCTTCTCCCGGATCCTGTTGAGGTGGACCGTTACCGTCGCCGTATCGCCGTAGGAATCCATCCCCCAGACCTTGTCATAGATCTGATCCCTTGAAAAAACGATGTTCGCATTATTCATCAGCAGCAACAGAATGTCGAATTCCTTGCCGGTGAAGCCGATCTCGCGCCCGTTTTTGTAAACCAGCCTTGCGTCTTCGTCGATTTTCAGCGCGCCGTATTCAATGACGGTATTGCACCGGCCTGTTTCGCGGGAGGTCAGCCTTTCAAAGTTGGCGATATGCGCCTTTACCCTTGCCACCAGCTCGGCGGGGTCGAAGGGCTTGACGATGTAATCGTTGGCGCCGAGACCGAAGCCCCGGATCTTATCGTAGGCCTCCTTTTTCGCGCTGACGAACAGGATCGGCGTCTCCTTCTTTTCCCTGAGCCTTTTGCAGATGGCAAAGCCGTCGGCGCCGGGCAGCATGATGTCCAGCAGGATCAGGTCGTAATCGTTGTTGACAGCCAGGAACAGCCCTTCGCTGCCCGTGTTGGCAATGGCGACTTCAAAACCGCTGAGCACCAGATAATCCCTTTCCAGGTTGGAGATCGCCTCGTCGTCTTCCACGATCAGCATTTTTTTCATCCTGCTTCCTCCTCTATCGGCAGTTTGATTTTCACAACAAGTCCGTTGCGGTTTTCCGCGCAGATGCTGCCGCCGTGGGCGTTGATGATATTCCGGGAAATGGCCAGCCCCAGCCCGCTGCCCTTGTGGGTATCCTTCCGTGATTTCTCCGGGCGGTAGAAAGCCTGAAACAGATGCTCGAGGGCGTATTCTGGAACACCCGGACCGTCGTCGCTCACGTCGATGCAGACCCATCTGCCCTCGATCCGGCAGTCGACGGCGCAGCGGACCGTCGGACAGGTTTTGTATTTGCTGCTGTTGTCAAGAAGATTGGTGAGCACACGGTTCATTTCTTCTATGTCAAGATTGACCCTCACGTCGTCCGGGCAGGTATTGGCGACGGAAAGCGTGAGACCTCTTTTCTTATACTCGCTTTCAAACGTACCGACGAAGGAAGCGAGATAATCCGAAAGGCAGACGGACGAAAAATGGAACGGATATTTGTTTGTATCGAGCTTTGAGAAGAGGAACAGCTTGTCCACCAGCGCGTCCACCTCGCAGGCCTTTTGGTAAATGACGGTATAATACTCGTTCCGTTTTTCATTCGTCGTCGCCACGCCGTCGATCAGACCCTTCGCGTACCCCTTGATGGACGTGAGCGGGGAGCGCAGGTCGTGGGAGATCCCCGCGAACAGCTCCCTCCTGTTTTCCTCCGACGCCAGCTCCTCGTCAACGGATTATTTCAGCCGCTGCCGCATGTCGTCGAAATCCGCGCACACGTCCGCGAACTCGTCGTCCGAGTCATAGGCGACCGCCGAATCCAGATTGCCGTCCCGGATCTGCCGCGCGGAAAGGCTCAGCAGCTCCAGCGGCGTCAGGATCGTCTGGGACATCCTCTGGGAAAGGACCCGGGTGGTGAGGAGGATCAGAAAGATCATGACGGAGATGATCAGAAACGCG
>CAMVNL010000065.1 GCA_947168785.1 uncultured Clostridia bacterium
GGTCTTCAACGCCCGGGCCTGCGCGGCGGATTCCGGCACGAAGACGGGCTTCATTTCGGAGATCGTCTACCTCAATATCGGCGGCGTGCAGATTGTCACATTGCCCGGAGAGTCCTTCCCGGAGCTGGTGTGGGCCGGCGGCTATGAGGGGGCGGAGACCTCCTCCACCGGCGAGGGAGCGGAAGTCAACCCCACGCCGCTGAGCGAGATCTTCGGCGACGACGACCTGATGGTCTTCGGCGTGACCAACGACATGGCGGGCTACGCCATCGCCCCCAACGATTTTGTACTGGATTCCCGTATGCCCTTCCTCAACCGGGGCACGGACCGCTTCGGCCGCAGCCACTACCACGAGACCAATTCCTGCGGGAGACAGACCGGCCCCGTCATTGCGGAGACCTGCAAACGCATCAAACGGATATTGGAAGAATCATAAGAAGGAGGAAACGCCTATGGCAAGCTGCCCGCACTGCGGCCACAAGCTGCGCCTTTACAACTGGAGACCCGAATGCCCCACGTGCGGCGTCAACCTGAATTATTACGACGCCAACCAGCGGCTGTTGGACGAGACCGAGCAGGCGGAGAAGGAACACGCGCTGTTCCAGCCGAAGATCGACCGGGCCAAGGCCGCCTACGCCGGATCGAAGTGGGCGATTCTGCGCGTCGCGCTCACCCTGCTGCCCATCGGGGCGCTGTTCCTGCCCCTGCTGCAGATCAACGACGGCGTCAGACGCCTCAACGTGATCGGCGTTTATAACGCCATCAACGCCGTGGGCTTCGGCGCCATCTTCGGCGGCGCGCTGCAAAAGCCCCTGTACCTTGCCGCCGCACTGCTGCTGGTTTCGGCCGCGATGATCATCGTCAGTCTCATTCTGCTCCTGCTCTCCCTCGGAAAGCACGGCAAGATCCGGGTGATCGTCACCTACGGCGTGATGCTGCTGTGCGCGGCGGGAGCGCTGGCGGCGGCCATCCTCGGCGGAAGACAGCCCGTCGGCGTGTTCGGGGAAGCGCCCGCGACGGTGCGCCCCGGCGTCGGCGCGTATCTCTACGTCGCCCTGTTTTTGGTCCTGTTCCTCTATAATCTGTTCCTGCTGAAAAAAGGGATCCCGGTAAAATACACGCCCTGCCTGATCGGCGGGCTGGCAAGCGAGGATTACTTCCGGTACGTGGAAGAGGGCATGGAAAAATCCGTACTGCAGCGGAAAATGCTGGTCGCCCTGGCGGAGCTGCGGGAGGCGCAGGAGCGTGAACTGGCGGAGGAAGGAGGCGGAACGGCATGAGCGAGTGGAACAAACAGCAGATGATCGAGATCGCCGAGCACGGCGCCGACGAAGAGGTCCGGCGGCAGCTGGGTAAAATGACCACGGTGGACCGCCGGGTGGTCTCCCGCAAGGAGACCATCGGCTACATGCTCTTCGACGGCAGCGCCGGGTTCAATATCGACCAGCAGCGGGAGCTGTTCATCGACAGCATCCTGAAGATCCACCTGAACCAGCAGTCCCTGTTCAACGTATTCGCCGGTGTCTGGGACGTGGTGGACGACATTGTCATCGGCGGCATTATTGAGAAAACGCGGACCCGCTGGGGCAAATTCGTGCCCTATTTCTTCTTCGCGGGCATCCCCTTCGCGGCGCTCGTCAGCCTGTTCTGGCTGCTGCCGCTGTTCTTCTCCCCGGAGCATATCAACGACCGGGATTACATCCCCAAGTTCATCGCCTACGTGGCGCTGGAGCTGCTGATCGAGACCGTGACCAACTTCCGGAACGTGGCCACCTCCGGCTACCTCTCCACCGTCACCCCCTACCCCTCCGACCGGCGGCGGCTGCTGGCCATCACGAAATACTGCAACCTGTTTTACGCAGGCGTGCCCAACATGATCATCGAGTTTTTGCTGGACTTCATCACCAACGGGCTCATCAAGGACGCAGCCGGAAGCGGGGGCAGCGCCCTCATCCGCCGGGTGCTGATGACCTTCGGCGCGGGGACCGGCATCGTCTCGGGGCTGGTGGTGATGTGGTATTCCACCGTCGCCAAGGAACGCGTCCGCCAGAGCATCCGGGTCCCGAAGATCGGCGAATCCCTGCGGGTGGTCTTTACCAACAAGCCGGTGCTGATGTATATGATCTCCAACGCACTGGGCTCCTTCAACACGGGCATTTTCACCAACAGCTACTACCGCTGGGTGCTGTTCATGACCACCTTCGATACCATTTCCGGCATTCCCTCGGTGTTCTTCCAGCCCCTGGGCTTTGCGAAATACAACAAATTCTCGGCGAAATATTCCACCAGAACGCTGTATATGCTGGGGCAGACGGTGGCGAAGACCTGTTATATCCCCATGTTCCTCTACGGCATGTTCCTGAAGAAAAAGGACGGCACCCGCTTTTTCCAGAACCGGTGGACGATGCTGCCCATCGCCGCCCTGTGGGAGATCGTATTCGCCTGCTTCCAGGGGATCAACTACATTTCCACTGACGAGATCCGCAACGAGTGCAACGACTATATCGAATGGAAGACCGGCTGCCGGAACGAGGCCACCCTGTCCGTGGCCAGCACCATTCTGTGCAAGATCCCCCAGCGGGTGAACAGCATCATCACCCCGAAGCTCAAGCTTTGGATCGGCTATGACGCGGACGCCTATCCCGAGGGACGGCCCCAGTCGGAACCGGCGCAGAAATGGATCTTCGCCATGTCCACGCTGATCCCCGCGTGCCTGGCGCTGCTGAGCATCCTGCCCATGTTCGGCTACCGGATCGACAAAGCCACCCGGGACAAAATGTACGCCGAGCTCAACGAGCGGCGCTCCGCCCTGGCGGAAAAAATCTCCGCGACGGAAGGGGCGGAAAGCTGAACCACGCAAGGAAGCGGCCCTCCGGCACAGGAAGGCCGCTCTTTTTTGCTATTTCTACGATGTTATTCAAGAAGAAGGACCAACCTATGAGAAAGAAAAACACGATCAGAAAAGCGGCGGCGCTGATTCTGCTAACGGCGCTGATCGTCGGCCTGTTCGCCGGCTGCGCCGATAAGCAGGAGGAGGCGATCACGTCCTTTGACCAGCTCGGGAAGCCCGGCGCAAAAATCGGCGTGATGTTCGACCTGATCGAATTCGATACGCTGAAAAAGGATTACCCCGACGCCGAAATCATCGCCTACAACGACAATCCGCTGGGCTACAAGGACGTGGCCAACGGGCGGATCGACGCCTACGTCTATGCCCGGCGGGAGATGGAGCTGGCGATGGAAAACGGAACGACGGGCGTGCGGCTGCTGGAAGAGAATTACAGCGAAAACCCCGTCGCCGTGGGCATTTCGCCGAAAACGGACATCCCGGACCTGTAGCAGAAGCTCAACGCCTTCATCTCGGAGGCGAAGGCCGACGGGACGCTGGACGATATGTTCCGGCGCTGGGTCGTGGAGGTGGACGGGACCATGCCGGAGATCCCCGCCGCGGAGAACCCGCAATATCACCTGCGGGTGGGGACCGTCGGCACCGTCATGCCCTACTCCTACTACGTCGGCACCGAGCTGACCGGATATGATATCGAGCTGGCCTACCGCTTCGGCGCGTGGCTTGGAGCGGACGTGGAATTCAAAATCTACGATTTCAGCGGGATCATTTCCGCCGCCTCTTCGGGGGATATCGACTGCATCATGTCCAACCTCTTCAAAACGGCGGAAGACGAAAAGGTGATCCTCTTCTCGGACGACCTGTTCAACGTGGAGATCACCGCCATGGTACGTGATGCCGGGGCGCAGGTAACCACCGAAGTCCGCCCCGCCGATTATAACGGCAAAAAAGATCGGCGTGCTGGTCGGGCCGCTGATGGAGGACGCGGCGACGAAGTTCTTCCCGGACAGCGAATACTTATATTTTGACAGCTACCCGGACTGCGTCTCCGCGCTGCTGACCGGAAAGATCGACGGCTTTCTGGGGGACGAACCGGGGATGATCTCCCTCCACGCCGAAGCGCCGGAGATCGACTATATCCACGAAAACCTGACGGAAAACAACTACGCCTTCGCCTTCCGGAAGGACGACCCCAAGAGCGCCGCCCTGTGCAAAGAGCTGGACGATTTCCTGTCGAAAAGCTGGGCGGACGGCACGATGGAGGAGCTGGAGGATATCTGGCTTGGGAACGACGAAGCGAAAAAAGTGGTGGACACGTCGGACCTGACCGGTGAAAACGGCACCATCCGGGTGGTCACAACCTCCACGGATATGCCCTGGTCCTACATCAAGGACGGCAAAAACGTGGGCTATGATATCGACCTGGTGGTCCGGTTCTGCCGCGAGAGGGGCTACAAGCTGGAACTGGGGGACATGGATTTCGCGGCGCGCATCCCGGCGGTACAGGCCGGGAAATACGACTTTTCCACCGATATGAACGTGACGCCGGAACGGGAGGAGCAGGTGCTCTTTTCCAGCCCCACGGCCCACGGCGGCATCGTGCTGGCGGTCAAGGCCTCCGACCTGAACCCATCCGGAGAGCGGATCCCCGAATACCGTTCCTTTGCGGAGCTGAACGGCAAGACCGTCTCCATGCTGACCGGCGCGCCCTTTGAGGAGCTGGTCAAAAGCAAGGCGCCGGACGTGAAAGAGTTTTCCTACTTCTCCAACACGCCGGACATGGTGCTGGCGCTGAAATCCGCCAAAACGGACGCGGTGCTGCACAATAACGCCGTCGCCACGCTGGCGGTCAACCGGGATCCCGGGATCGCGCTGTTCCCGCAGGAGCTTCAGGAAAGCGTGTTCGGAGTCGCCTTCGCCAAGGGCAGCGCCGAGCGGGCCGCGTGGCAGAAGGCCTGCGACGCCATCCCGGAGGAGGAAAAGCAGGCAGCGTGGGAGAAGTGGACGGGCAGCGACGAGAGCGCCAAGGTGCTGCCGGAGCAGGACTGGCCGGGCCTCAACGGCACGGTGCAGGCCGCCGTCTGCGATACGCTGGAGCCCATGAGCTACGCGGGCGAAGGCGGCGCGCTCAAGGGCTTTGACCTGGAGATGATCCTGCTGATGGCGCGGGAGCTTGACGTACACGTGGAATTTGTGGGCATGGAGTTTTCCGCCATCCTCCCCTACGTACAGTCGGGCAAGGCGACCCTCGGCGCGGGCTCCGTCATCGTCACGGAGGAACGCCGTCAGGCGGTGGATTTCGTGGAGTACTGGCCCGCCGCCTTCGTGCTGATGGTGCGCTCCACGCAGCCGGCAGGCACAGAAAAAACAGGCAAAAGCTTCCTCTCCTCGGTGGCGGACAGCTTTGAGAAGACGTTTATCCGGGAAAACCGCTGGAAGCTGTTTCTGGCGGGCGTCGGCACCACGCTGCTGATCACGGTCCTGTCGGTCCTCCTCGGCACGGCGCTGGGCTTCTTCGTGTTCATGCTCTGCCGGAAGGGCAACCCCGTCGCCAATACCGTCACGCGCTTTTGCGTGTGGCTGATTCAGGGGATGCCGGTGGTGGTGCTGCTGATGATCTTATTCTATATCATTTTCGGGCAGGTGGCCATTTCAGGGACCATCGTATCCGTCATCGGCTTTACGCTCATTTTCGGCGCGGCGGTCTACAGCATGATAAAAGCGGGGGTCGGCGCCGTGGACGGCGGCCAGACCGAGGCGGCTTACGCCCTGGGCTATACGGACCGCAAAGCGTTTTTCCGCATCGTGCTGCCCCAGGCGCTGCCGCATTTTCTGCCCGCTTATAAAGGAGAGATCACTGCGCTGATCAAAGCGACGGCCGTCGTGGGCTACGTGGCGGTGCAGGACCTGACCAAGATCGGCGACATCGTCAGAAGCCGCACCTATGAGGCGTTCTTCCCGCTGATCGCCGTCGCCGTCATCTATTTCCTGCTGGCGGCGATCCTGACGTTTGCCGTCAACAAAATCGCGGTACGGGTCGACCCGCGCCGCAGACCGAAAAGCGTGATTCTGAAAGGGGTGAAGGGACAATGATCGAGCTGAGACACCTTGAAAAGAAATATGAAAACGCCACCCCGCTGCAGGACGTGAACGCGGTGATCCGCGACGGCGACGTGATCTCCGTGATCGGTCCCTCCGGCACGGGGAAATCAACGCTGATCCGCTGCATCAATATGCTGGAACGGCCCACCGGCGGGCAGATCCTGCTGGACGGCGAGGATATCACCGCCCCGAAGTACGACCTGACAAAGGCGCGGCGGAGGATGGGGATGGTGTTCCAGTCCTTCAACCTGTTCGGGCACCTGACCGTCATTGAGAACCTGATGCTGGCCCCGATGGATATCCTGAAGAAGTCAAAACAGGAGGCGTATGACACGGGCGTCGCCCTGCTGCGGCGCGTGGGGCTGGCCGGGCGGGAGCTGCAATACCCGGAACAGCTCTCCGGCGGGCAGAAGCAGCGCGTCGCCATCGCCAGGACCCTCGCCATGGACCCGGACGTGATTTTGCTGGACGAGCCCACCAGCGCCCTGGACCCCACCATGGTGGGCGAGGTGCAGGCCGTCATCCGGGACCTGGCGAAGAGCGGCAAGACCATGCTGATCGTGACCCACGAGATGAGCTTCGCCCGCGCCATCAGCAACCGGGTGTTCTATATGGACGAAGGCGGCATCTATGAGGACGGCACGCCGGAGCAGGTCTTCGATCACCCCCGGAAGGAGCTGACAAGGCGGTTCATCCGCCGGCTCAAGGTGTTGGAGCTGTTGATCGACAGCAGGGATTTCGATTTTATCGGCGCGGGCACGCAGATCGACCTTTACTGCCTGCAAAACGACATCCCGCCCAAAGAGAAATACCGCATCCGCCTCGTGATCGAGGAGCTGGTGCAGCAGATTTTGCTGGCGGCATTTGCCGAGCCGGACGTCCGCGTGACGGTGGAATACGCGCCGGACGCGCAGACGGCCGTAATTTTCGCAGATTACACCGGCGACCGGTTCGATCCCCGCGACAGCGACAATGAACTGTCCCTGTCGGTGCTCACCGGCGTAACGGAAACGATCGATTTCAAGTATGATGATTCCCAAAAACAGAACCACGTCGAGATCAGGCTGAAATAACACGCCTCAGCAAAGCATCATCGCACGGAAACCGCCCCCACGGTTTCTGTGCGCTTTTTTCGCGCTTTTTACCTATGGATCACGATTTCTCCCGCAGCCGCCACATAAAACGGCTCTCGACGGAGGGCTGTTTTTTTATGCAAGCCTGTTAATTCCCGACTGTTTTTTTGTTTAGTTCAACAATAATATCAAAATACAGATTATATATTCAACAAGAATCATATCGCGGCTTGACAGCGCAAAAAACATACAGTATAATGAAATTTGGTACAAAAACACCATATAATAGTCATTTTGCGGAGAAATGGTTTTTATGCGAACAACAAAAAAAACACTGTCATTTTTGTTGACGCTGGCTATGGTATTCACCATGCTCCCGGCGATCACCCTCACCCTTACCGAACAGGCGCACGCCTATGGCACATACGCCAAGAATTACTCCACAGAGTATTATTATTCCAGCGACACAACATTCATTAAAGCAATGTGCGTCGGTTGGGACAGCAGCAGCACCAATACTGTCAGGAACCAAATGACCAGCGCAGGCTGGACGCCCACCGCAACAAATCTTGACATGATGCAGGATTGGAGCGGGACAAAGCATATCGCTATCGGTTACCGCACCACTACCGATCCCACCCAGGCCTTGACCGGCATCAAATTCTTTGATTCCGATGACGCCCACAAAAACTACACATGGGACGGCAAAAACTCTGGTTGGAACGGAAGTAATGGCGACACCGATGCAAACGGCTACAAATATGTCAAAGACAGTGCGAACACAAACATCCATTATTACCGTGCCGGAGAAGCTCCCTTTGACGCATATTCCAAGGACGGCGTTGTCGATTTCCTAATGAAAATGGGATCGGGATATGGGTGTGTTTACCTCTGCCAGACAAAAGACCGTTCTGCCGGTGCGCCGATCACGGCGGTGGATAGCATGAGTAGCACAAGCGTTAATGGTTATACCGCTGTCGGCTGCGTGGAAGGAGGCTGTACCTATCATTCCAGCGCCCACAATCACAGTTCCCGCTATGTGGGCATCAAGCGCCTGACAATCACGATCAATTCTGACACCCTGCGCACCAACTACACCACAGCGCTGGGCAGATACAATGAAAGCAACTATGCTGCCAAATACACTTCCGCATCCAGAACCGCCCTGCAGAACGCGCTGAATACGGCAGAAGGGATTCTGTCTGATCTCAGCGACGGCTACACCACCAGCAGCCAGACCACTATCAACAACGCGGCCACGGCGCTTACCAACGCCGTCAACGGCTTAACGCTGAACACCTACACCGTCTCCTATAACGGAAACGGCGCCACCGGAGGCACCACCGCATCCTCCACCCATTCTTATGGGGTTGCCAAGGCCCTCACTGCCAACGGTTTTGTACGGAAATATACCGTCACCTACAACCACAATTACACCGGCGGCACCAACACCTCCGCAACGGCCACGGCTACCTTCAACGGCTGGGCCACTTCCGCTTCCGGCGCGAAGGTCTATAACAATCAGCAGAGCGTCACCAACCTGACCACCACCCCGAACGCGACGGTACCGCTGTACGCCAACTGGACGCTGGCCTCCGTCACGCTGCCCACCCCCACCCGCACGGGGTATACCTTCGGCGGCTGGTACGGCGAGGCGGCCTGCACCACCTCCGTTGGCGCGGGCGGGGCCAGTTATACCCCCACCGCAAATAAGA
>CAMVNL010000066.1 GCA_947168785.1 uncultured Clostridia bacterium
GAGGAATACGGCACGGATATGGCCGACGTCCTCAGCACCGACGTGATCATCTGATAAAATAGAATACAGGGATCCCCGACCCGTTCGATCGGGGGATCCCTGGTCCATGAAAAGAAGGTTTGGCCGCGCGGATGGCGCGGGGGTTACTTCAGACAGTCGCACATGCCCTCGCCGTCGTACTCGACGCCGTTGGCCTTCAGGTAGGCGAGGGCGGCCTTCTTCGCCGCCTGCACCGCAATGGTGGCAAGATACAGCGAGTGAAGCGGCAGGTCGCTTTCCATATTGTAATAGACCGCGTTATTGTTGATCTGCATCACGTCCTTCGCGGGCTTATCCGCCAGCACGGAGCACAGCGCTTCGCAGCATTCCCGCAGCAGGGGGTTGTCGGCGCAGACGTAAGAGGCGCTGACGATCAAACCGTCCGCCCCCACCGTCATGGCGATTTTTGCGAACTCTTCCGCGTCGAGAGGCTGCATACGCCCCGTAAAAGTCGTTTCCATTATACGTTGAACCGGAAGAGGACGATATCGCCGTCCTGCATCACGTACTCCTTTCCCTCGCTGCGTACCAGGCCTTTTTCCTTGGCGGCCGCCATAGAGCCGCAGGCCATCAGGTCGTCGAAGGAGATGACCTCCGCCCGGATGAAGCCCCGCTCGAAATCGCTGTGGATCTTGCCCGCCGCCTGGGGCGCCTTGGTGCCCTTTTTGATGGTCCAGGCCCGCACCTCCGGCTTGCCGGCGGTGAGATAGCTCATCAGGCCCAACAGGTCGTAGCTCTTCTGAATGAGGGTGTCAAGACCGCTCTGGGCGATGCCCAGCTCCGACAGGAACATTTCCTTTTCGTCGGCGGGCAGCTCGGCGATCTGGGCCTCCAGCTCGGCGCACACCGGCAGCACCTCGCTGCCCTCCGCCGCGGCGATCTCCTTCACCTTGGTGAAATAGGGGTTGGCGTTGATGTCCCCGGCAAAGTCGTCCTCGCTCATATTGCAGGCGTAGATGACGGGCTTGGAGGACAGGAGCGAGACGGAGCTCATCAGCTCCCGCTCGTCGTCGGTCATTTCCACCGCTCTGGCGTTCACGGCGTTGTCCAGCTCGCCCTTCAGGCGCTTGAAGAATTCCACGTCCGCCGCCAGCGACTTGTCGCCCTTCATGGCCTTGGTGTCCCGGTCGATGCGGCGCTGTAAAATCTCCGTATCGGAGAGGATCAGCTCAAGGTTGATGGTCTCAATGTCGCGCACCGGGTCGATGCTGCCGTCCACGTGCATGATGTCGTCGTTTTCAAAGCAGCGCACCACGTGGATGATGGCGTCCACCTCCCGGATGTGGGACAGGAACTTATTGCCCAGCCCCTCGCCCTTGCTGGCGCCTTTCACCAGCCCCGCGATATCCACGAATTCGATGGTGGCGGGGGTGATCTTGTCCGGGTGGTACATCTCCGCCAGCGCGTCCAGACGCTTGTCGGGGACCGCCACCACGCCAACGTTGGGCTCAATGGTGCAGAACGCGTAATTCGCCGCCTGCGCACCGGCGTTGGTCAGCGCGTTGAACAGTGTGCTTTTGCCTACGTTCGGCAGGCCTACGATGCCTAATTTCATTGTTATCACGTCTCCTTATGCCGATCGGATATCAGTATTATAGCAAGTCCGGGGGTCGATTTCAATACCTTTGTGCCTCAGTTTTCCGCGCCGGCGGAAGCAGGGAGGAAAAAGGGGAGCGGAAAAAGGGAGGAAGGCTATGATCGACGTGAAGAAAGAACTGTTCAACGACTGCTGTGAACAGCTTCGCCGGCTGGAAGCGCAGAACCGGCAGGATATGGAGGACGCCCGCGCCTTTATCGGCGGAACGATCCATTTCCGGTACGTGCGGCTGCGGGAGCTGAACGGCGAACGGCTGAGAAAAGCGCGAAACGAGCTACTTGAACTGCAGCGGCTTCTGCAGCTACTGGAACTGTGAACAAACTGCGGTTTTGGTAAATATAAAAAATTTTATTCCGAAAGGGGAAACAACAAAGCATGAACACAATAGCAATCACCGGCAGAGCGGACGCCCAGGCATGGGAAAACCGCGCCCAGGAACTCAACGAAAGAACCCACCAGGCGGTGGCCACCATGGCCCAGCTGCTGCAGAGCGTAGACAGCTTCTGCAAGGGCACGCTGGCAGACGATCTTGTCGGCTTCGGCAACAAGGTGCTTGACAGCGCCGAAACGCTGCTGGCCGCCATGCAGAAGATCTTTGACGTCATCAACGAGCTGCTGAACCTGGTTTCCGGCGCCATCGAAAAGGGCGTGGAATTCATCGGCAACATGATCAGACCTTTTAACTGATCGGATATTTGAAAGGAGTTGAACAATCATGGCAAACGACGCACTTGAACTTTTTACCAATAAAGCGGATTTTCAGAATCTGATCGACCAGATCAACGGACAGATCAACGTACTGGAGGGCATCGCCGACGAGTACGAGGGCATGAAGAACCAGGTTTCCTCCTTTATGGAGCAGGAGGACGACCACTTCGAGGAGATGAAGGCGAACGTACACGAGAACGTGAGAGCCGTCTATGAAGCCATCGGCGCGGCCCGCAACACGAAGACCAATCTCGAGAGCACCCTTCAGGAATTCGACGAGTTCGGCAATCGTGTCTCCAGCACCCTTGAGCAGGGCGTTGAAACCGCCAAAAGCGCCGTCACGGCGGCCATCCACGCCAGCGAGCTCGGCCTTATCTGATGGATGGCCCGTATTACGTCAACGCGGCCGGGTTGTCTCATCATCAGGACGTCATTACGGCGCAGCTGCACAGCGCCCGGCGGCTGCAGGACAGCTTTCACGAAATCAAACGCCTTTCGGCGGACGCCATCGTCGCCGATCGGGAGGTTCTATACAGATTTCGGCGGTTATCCGAAGAGCTGGACGATCTGACGCGGTATTATGCCGACCTGAATCTGGCCATGGACGTGATCAACGAGGACGCCAACGCGATTTCCGAAAAGGTGGGCATGCTTCTTGACGAACATCTTGCCTGCATGTCAAAATTGCATTCAGCAGTATAAGCTTCGGCGGACTGACGGACCCCGGTTCAGTCCGCTGCTTTTTTGTTGGTTCATCGCGGTTTTTTGCGGGATACCCCAATAAAGAATGCCGCCCCTTACGGTTGGCTGCCGAACGCCTCGAAAAAAGCTTTTACTTATCTGAATCCCACCACTATCCGTGATGAACCTTTTTGTTCGTACCGTTCCCTGTGTTGAGAATATACATTGACAAATTATTGTAAAAAGTGTAAGATTAAGAAGATATTGACCGGATTTCTGTTCAATTTGTCGGCAGAAAAACGTCTGTTCCGGAAAGATAACCCGGCGGCTGCTGCCGCCGGGAAAAACGGGTAAAGAGAAATGAATTATCTGACAACCATTCACTCCGACATCGGAATCAAAAAACAGGTCAACCAGGATTCCTGCCTGGTCATGGAGGCGGATACCGACCTCGGTCATGTGCTGCTGTGCGTGATCTGCGACGGGATGGGAGGCCTTTCCAGGGGGGAGCTTGCCAGCGCGACGGTCATCAAGGCGTTTGCGGCGTGGTTCCGGGAGGAGCTTCCGGGGATCCTCTGCGAAGCCGGTATGAAGGACTTTCTTTTTTCTTCATGGGAAAATCTTCTTGTCAGGATGAACGATCTCATCTATCGCTACGGGGAGGCCTACGGGCTGCGCCTGGGCACCACGGTATGCGCCGCGCTGTTCGTCGGCTCGCAGTACTATATCGTCAACGTGGGCGACTCAAGGGCCTACCGCCTTACGGATGAGATGATCCCCCTGACCCGCGACCAGTCCTTCGTGCAGATGGAGATCGACGCGGGCCGCATGACCAGAGAGCAGGCGCTCAGCAGCAGCATGCGCAGCGTTCTGCTGTACTGCATCGGCGCCAACGAGGTCGTTCAGCCGGATTTCTATACCGGCGCTTTCGGCAGCGGGGAGCTGTTTTTGCTCTGTTCCGACGGCTTCGTTCACAAGGTGCCGGAAAATGAGATGTTTAACTATCTTGACCCGGACGACCTGCTGGATGAGGCCGGCATGCTCAACGCCGCCGCCATGCTGACGGAGATGATCAAGCAGCGGCAGGAAACGGACAATATATCCGCAATTTTAGTCAAAACGATCTGAGTGAGGAACTATGCACAGCAATCAATCGACATTTTACGGGAAAAGACGCCGTGGCGTCGACAAGCGCAAGCTGTCGTTCGTGTTCATGGCGCTGACCGCTCTGTTTACGGTGGGGGCGGCCGTCTGCCTGATCACCGGGGGCGTCGCCCGCAGCACAGTCTATCAAAAATACCTGAAAAGCGCCGCGGCGGAGGTCGATCAGGATACGGCGGAAAACGAATATCTGCGCGCCATCGCGCTGTATCCCTCCAGGGCGCAGGCCTACGCCGAGCTGCTGACGGTCTATCTGGGCAGCAGTGATAAAGAGACGGGCGCGGCGCTGTCAAGGGCGGAATATAAGGTCTTCGCCGCGCTGCTCAGCGCCAATGAGCCCGCGCTTTTGCGGGGCGAGCCGGCCGCTTACGCCGACGGCGTGCTTTTGCCGCTGGCGGAAGCGCTGTTTTTCAGCTATGAGGACGACGGAATAGCGTCGGCGGTCGAGCTGCTTGAAAAAGCGGCCGCCTGCACCGATGATTACGAGCGCAGGGCGTTTGCCGAAGCGCTGAAGACCGTCGCGGAATCCCGCGTGAAGATCAACGGCGGCGCCGAGGTCGACTATGAGGAATACTGCGACAGCCTTTCCGCGCTGTGCGGAACGGACCGGGTCGTCAACGGCGGCGCCGAAGAAGTCGTCCCGACCTGCCGCTTTATCATTGAAGAGCTGGAGCGGGGCGTATTCAAAGGCTCCGGCGTTTCGGACAAATCGCTGCAGCTGCTGCGCGACGCCGTCAAGGTCAGCCTGATGAAGGTCAGGGACGAGGGCGACGAACCGGCCGCGCTGCTGAAAAGATGCGATTTGCTGCAGTTCGGCGCAGCGGAGAAGGAGGGCGAGCATGAATAATCCCGAAGCCTTGTTCCGGTTTTTACAGATCTGCGGCGTGCTTTTCGCCTGCGCGGCGGGCGTCTGCATGATCCTTGCGGCGGCGCTGTTTCTCGTTTCTCGCAAAGAGCAGGGCCAGCCTCCCTTTACCGGCATGCCCGCGCCGGGCGGGCAGGTCCTCCGGCCGGCTCCCGTCCACGGCGACTCCGGCGCGACCGAGGTGCTGCGCGGCCGCGGCAGGCAGTTCTCCGAGGGGTACGGCGACGCTGCCGCCTTTGGAACGGCCCACGGCCCTTACGCCGCGGCGGGGAACGCAAGGCGTCAGCTGACCAGATTCGAGATCGTGAAAGAGAATATCCTGATCCATTCAGACGAGGAGATCACAGAGAATTGACAAACGGTATATGAAAAAACGGTGGAGTGCTTCTGATGTATACGCTCAGTCATAAAAGCAAAAAAAATAAGATCATCGTCGTCTCCAAAATCGCGGGACCGACGAAGATCAACGCCGGCGAGCTCAATCTGCTGTCCCGCATCGGCGATCGCCGCATCGTCGCCCCGGCGGAGATCGGCAGGAAGAAGCTCGTGTTCGAACTGACGGGGTTTATGCCGCTGTCGCGGTTTTTCGCCTCGTACATGACGGAGGAGACCTTCTTCCGCATCATTACGGATTTCGTGCAGGTCATGGCGACGCTTGAGCGCGCGAACCTGCCCCTCGACAACCTGATCGTCAAGGGCGGCTATATCTTTGTCTCGCCCACCGGGCAGGAGATGCGTTTCCTCTACCAGCCGCTGTATTATTCCGAAGCGCGGTTCGACGCGCTGCTCTTCCTGAAGAACCTGCTGAACCGCCGCATCGCCCCGACGGGCTCCGCCACGGCGCGGCTCAACAGCTTCCGCATGTTCCTTTATTCGCAGCCGTACTTTTCCACCGCCGCGTTTCTGGACTTCCTGACGCCGAAGCAGCCGACCCCCGTCAGGCGCGCGCCGAAGCAGCCCGCGCCGTCGCCGCGGCCGAAGCGGGCGGTCAACGACTACCGTCCCCCCGTCCGCCCGGTGAACTACAACCTGACGCAGTTCGATGATTCCGCCACTATCTCCATCAACGATCTGGCGAACGGCGAGATCGGCACCAGCGTGCTGGGCGGGACCAATACGCTCGGGGCCGGAGGCGCCCGCAAAGGCGTGCTGGTGCGGAAAAAGACCAAAGAAACGATCGCTGTCAACAAATCGGTGTTCAAGATCGGCGCCGACAAGGCCCACGTGGATTGCTGGGTCTCCCGCAACCGGGCCGTCAGCCGCGTCCACGCCATTGTGACCAACTACAACAACAATTTCTATCTCAAGGACAACAATTCCACGAACTTCACCTATCTCAACGGCAAACGGTTGTCGCCCGGAGAGGAATATGTGCTGAAATCCGGTGATGAGATCACGATCGCCAACGAGGTCTATCTGTTCAGAGAGCAGTAAGCGCCCGTCGGCCGACCCTGTCCTAAAGGAGGTTGCCTTCGTTGAACGAAACAGTTTCCCGGCCCGAAACCCAGTCGGTGCAGAGCCCTGTCACCTCTGTGCTGTCCGCGGAAGAAAACGCGCCGACGGAAGAACGTCGTTTCCCCATGCGGGTCATCATGATCTGCGATTCGGGCGAAATGATGACGCTGATCCTGCCCGCCTCCATGGAGGGCCGCTACCGCTTTACCGGGACCTCCGGCGCGGAAGACTTCCCCTTCTTCTTTGAACAGCGCAACAACTGTTGGACCGTGGTGCTGGAGCACAACGCGCAGTTCTTCTTCAAGACCGACTCCGGCAACGATCCGGTGGCCGTCCGTGAGCAGGCCTTGAGCAGCGGCTCCTTTTTGCGGCTGCGCCACGGAGACAAAAAATATATCCTTTACGTGGAGGAGGAGAAGCCGGACGATCATATCTTCGTGCCGTATTTTTTCGAGCATTCGGACTACATCATCGGCAGATCCTCCCAATGCCACCTGTATTACCGGCACAATACCGTCTCCCGTGAGCACGCCAAGCTCCACTGGAACGGCAGCGCCTGGGAGATATCGGATTTCAACAGCACCAACGGTACCTACGTCAACGGCAGGAAAGTGGATTTCGCCAAGCTCAGCGTGGGCGACGTGGTCTTTATCGTCGGCCTTTATATCGTGGTTGGCGCGGGCTTTTTGTCCATGAACAACCGCAACGGGCGCGTGAATATCTCCACGCCCATGATCCACCCGCTGGTCGACGAGCGTGATTTCACCTACGCTTCCCCCATGGTGCCCCCCGAGAAATACGGCTATTACGACAGAATGCCCCGGCGCATGCTGCCGGAGGGCGCGGAAGAGATCGAGATTGAAATGCCCCCCATGTCCCTCAGGGGCAACAATATCCCGCTGCTGCTGCGGCTGGGCTCGCCGATGATCATGGGCGGTCACGCGCTGATGACGGGCAACCTGCTCATGGCCATGTCCGGCATGGTGATGCCTATGCTGACCCAGGGCTTCACCGAAAAAGACCGCCGGGATTATGAGATCAAGCGCGTGGAGGGCTACTACGCCTATCTGAATTTCATCAAAACAGAGATCGAAGAGGAAAAGCGCACCGAGGAGACCAACCTCAACTATAACTATCCGGCGCTCAACGACGCCATGTATCTGGCGACGACGGACCAGCGGCTGTGGGACCGCCGCCCCAACGACGACGACTTCCTGAAGATCCGCATCGGCCATGGGGATTACCCCATGCTGGCGAAGCTGACCTACCCCAAACGGAAGTTCCAGATCGAGCCGGACGAGCTGGAGACCGCCATGTATAGCCTGGCGGAGCAGACCGTCATGCTCAACAACGTGCCTGTGATGCACTCGCTGAAGCAGGACTTCGTCACGGGCGTCACCGGCGACCGGCTCGCAGCGCTGCGGCTGATCCGGAACATGATCATGCAGCTTGTCACCGCGCACAGCTACGACGAGGTGAAGATCGCGATTCTGGCGGAAAACCGGGAGGCGCAGTATTTCGACTTCGTCCGATATCTGCCCCACAACTGGAACGACCAGCGCAACATGCGCTTTTTCATCACGAACCAGTCGGAGGCGCAGCAATTCGCCAACTTCCTGAATACGGAGTTTGAAGAGAAGATCAAGCTGATCGACAGCCAGTTCAAGATCGCCAGCGGCGCTTCCTACGTCGTGTTCGCCCTGAGCAAGGATCTTTTCAATCACATCGAGGTCTTCAAGTCCTTCCTCGGGCTGGAAAAATTCCGCGGGGTGTCCCTCGTCACGGCGTTCGAGGGCTTCCCGAAGGAGTGCGCCAAGGTCATCGACCTGCAGAGAAAATATAAGATCATCGACTATAACGACGTTTCCGGCGAGGATATGATCTTCAAGCCGGACCCCATCGACAAGCCCCGCTTCCGCGAGACCGTCAGGGCCATCTGCGGAAAGCGCGTCCGGCTGGAGGGCGAAAGCTACCTGCTGCCGAATATGATCACCTTCCTTGAGATGTTCGGCGTGGGCAAGGTGGAATACCTCAACCCGGTGAAGCGCTGGTCCGAGAACAACCCCATCAAATCGCTGGGCGCGCCGGTGGGCGTGGGCAGCGACGGCAAGCTGTTCTACCTGGACCTGCATGAAAAGCACCACGGCCCCCACGGGCTGGTCGCCGGTATGACCGGCTCCGGCAAATCGGAATACCTGATC
>CAMVNL010000067.1 GCA_947168785.1 uncultured Clostridia bacterium
GTGATCTCCATCGTGGTCAATCCCCTGCTGGAGATCGTCTGCTCGCTGCTGCTCGGTGCGCTCGCCGGATTCGTGATCTCCCAGGTGGAAAAGCTGTTCCACTCCCGTTCCAACCGTCTGACGCTGATCATCACCTTTGTGTTCCTGACCGTGGTCATGGCGAAGCTCTCCTTCAAAATCGGCAAGGTCACCCTCGGCTTCTCTCCCCTGCTGACCTGCATGATGTTCGGCACCATCTTCTGCAACGTCTGTAAGACCAGCGAAGAGATGATGGAACGCACCGAGCGCTGGACAAAGCCGCTTTACACCCTGTTTTTCGTCATCAGCGGCGCCAGCCTTGACCTGAGCGTGTTCAAACAGCCGGTGTTCATCCTCATCGGCCTGATCTATATCGTCTTCCGTTCCCTGGGCAAATATGTCGGCGCCATGGGCAGCGCGAAGGCCGTGGGCTGCGACAAGAATATCGTCAAATACTTAGGCATCACGCTGCTGCCCCAGGCGGGCGTGGCGCTGGGCATGGTGAGCACCGTGGCGAACGACGAGGTCTTCGCCGGGACCCACATCGGCGACACCGTGCGCTTTATCGTACTGTTCGCGGTGCTGGTGTATGAGATCGCCGGCCCCGTGCTGACAAAGAACGCCCTGACAAAGGCCGGCGACATCAGCGCCAAGCCGGAGGGCATCACCGCGAGACGAGAGAATAAAGCGTAAAGCAACAATCAGAACAGAAAGGTTCGTCATATGAAACTTCTTTGTGTCGGCAACAGCATCACCCTGCATTTACCCGCCCCGGAGATCGGATGGCACGGCAGCTGGGGCATGGCGGCCTCCGCCCCGGAAAACGACTACGCCCACCGGCTGACGGCCATGCTGCGGGCGGCGGGGAAAACCGTCGACCTGCGGGAGGAGACCATCGTGGAGACAGAACGGGAGCCGGAGCGGTTTGACGAAAACGCCTTTGCGCCTTTCATCAACTTTTCGCCGGACGTTGTGGTGCTGCGGGTCGGGGAAAACGTACCAGACGAAAAGGCTGAAGCCTTCGGCGTCGCTTACGAAAAGCTGCTTGGGTTAACCCGACGCCAGACCCGCGCGGCGGTCGAGGCCGTCGGTCCGGATTGGAAAAAGGACGACGTGGAGGACGCCATGCGCAGGGCGGCCGAACACACCGGCGTGACCTACGTGAGCCTCGCGTCCATTCAGGGCGAAGAATATCAGGCCGTCGGGCAATTCGACCACCCGGGCGTGGCGGCTCACCCCTCGGACAAGGGCATGGAAGCCATCGCCGGAATCATTTTTGACGCGATCCGGGCTGACGGACGGCTGAACGGCGCGACTGTTCCGCCCCTGCCCGCAGACGAACCGGCATACAAAGATATCTCTGTAACTGTGGACGGGAAACCGGTCGGGTGTTACGCAGCCCGGGTTTCCGCCATTCCCTTTAACCGCATATGGCCGGGGCAACAGCGCCCAATGAAACAGACAGAGACGGCGCCGTTTTTGCCTTTCACGCTGCGCGGTCCCGCCGATTTTTGCGTCTCTACCGGCGAAACGCCCGTGGAGACCGTGATCCGTCCCCTGTCAAAGAACGTCGTGCCCGTCATTGACGGCGGCGCAGTGCGCTTCACGCTGCGGGAACCGGGTCAATATACGGTTGAGATCAACGGCCGGAGCCGCGCCCTGCACCTCTTTGCCGAAGGGGATCGGACGACCGCGTTTGATCCGGAAAAGGCGACCTACCGCTTCCCCGCCGGCGTCCACAAAATGGCAAAGCGCCTTGTGCTTCACAGCGGCGAAAGCGTCTGGATCGCCCCCGGCGCAGTGGTCTACGGCGAGATAGAAAGCGCCGACGCGGAGAACATCGCTATCTTCGGCGGCGGGATTTTAGACGGTTCCCTCGTTCCGCGCAGCGACGCGGAGGGCTGCGATATACGCCATGACGGGTTGATCCACTTCACCCGCTGCAAAAACGTCGTCATGGACGGCGTGATCCTGCGTGACCCCGCGATGTGGACAGTCACGTCCATCAACTGCGAAAACGTAAGCTTCCGTCATGTCAAGCTGATCGGGCTGTGGCGCTACAACGCGGACGGCTTCGACTTTGTCAACTCACGCAACGTCCACGTATCCGACTGTTTTCTGCGCACCTTCGACGACGGCGTCGTCATCAAGGGCCTTTACTTCGGCGATCCGGATCACCGGGAAAACGAAGCCATGAACAATGAAAACTATCTGATCGAAAACTGCGTGGTCTGGTGCGACTGGGGCGGCGCGCTGGAGGTGGGCGCGGAGACAGTGGCGGACGAATACAACAATCTGGTTTACCGCAACTGCGATATCATCCGCAACGATCAGGGCGCCTTGCGGCTGCACTGCGGCGACAGAGCGTTTATCCGGGGCGTCCTTTACGACGACATCCGCATCGAATATTCAAAGTATGACCGGGAGCCGGTCTATCAGAAGACAGACGATATGGCATACGCCCCGCCGGAAACGCCCGCCCACGCGGATGCGGTACGGGTGTGGCAGTACTGCGATATGTGGTCGCCGGACCATCTGCTGGGACACGTGCGGAACGTGATCTACCGGAACATACGGATCTTCGCAGATGAAGGGGTTCCTGTGCCGGATTTTGTCTTCAACAGCGCGGATGAGACCCACTATATCGACGGCGTAACCATTGAAAACATCACGTTGAACGGGAAACCGCTCCAGCCCCATGTGATCAAAAACGATTATACCCGTTCCGTAACGGTATTGTAAAAGAAACGAAAAGGGAGAAGATCATCATGAAACTGACCGTTCTCGGCAAATACGGCCCCTACCCCAAGGCGGGGACGGGGGCGACCAGCGGCTATCTGCTGGAATCCGACGGAGAGACCATCGCCCTGGATATGGGCACGGGTACGCTGGCGAGATTACAGGCCGCAACCGATATCCGGAAGCTTTCCGCCATCTATATTTCCCACCTGCACTTTGACCACACCAGCGACCTGCTGCCCCTGCGCTATCTGCTGGACGATCTGGGCGTGACCGTCAACGTCATCACCCAGTATGAGGACAGCGACTGGTACCGCACGCTGTTTGCTTCGCCCCGGTTCAACGTCATCAATATCGACGCCTGCACGGAACTGAAAATGGGCAGTCTGAAGCTGACCTTCTATGAGATGAAACACCCGGCGCGGGACTACGCCATCCGGGTGGAGGGCGAAAAAACCTTCGTCTACACCGGCGATACGGTGCTGTGCGACGAGCTCTACCGGGCGGCGGAGGGCGCGGATTGCGTTCTGTGCGGCTGCGCCAAGCCCGCGGGCTTCAAGGGACCCCACATGGCGGGCGACGACGCGGTGAAGTTCGCCGAACAGACCGGCGTGAAAATCATCGCCACCCATTTCGCCCCCACCTTCGACGCGGAGAAGGATATGCCGAAGCATGAGAATATCATTCTCGCAGAGGAAGGAAAAATGTATTATATCTGATTACCGGTATTGTTTCGGAGGAAAAGATGGCGCTGAAGCTGATCAAACTGACAAAGGAATACGAAACCCAGCTGGGCGAGATGATCGACGAGTGGAAGGCGGATCAGGTTGCCAATCATACGGACTGCTCGCCCCGGGCGATCTTCCGGAACGACTACCGCGATTTCGACGCGTATCTGGCGGATCTGGACCATGAGACCGCCCCGGACGGCTGGGTGCCCGATTCCGTCTTCTTCCTGCTGGATGCGGACCGGGACCGGCTGATCGGCGCGGCGAATATCCGCCATTGCCTCAACGATTCTCTGCGCGTCACCGGCGGGCATATCGGCGACGGTATCCGCCCCACCGAACGGCGGAAGGGCTGCGGCACGGAGCTGGTCCGGCTGGCGCTGCTCGAGTGCAAAAAGCTGGGCATCGACAAAGTGCTGATGACCTGCGACAGGGACAATATCGCTTCCGCCAAAACGATCATCAAAAACGGCGGCGTGCTGGAAAACGAGGTCGTGAACGAAGAAGGTAAAATGGAGCAGCGGTACTGGATCTCACTGTGACGCCGCGAAAACCAGAAAGGAGCGCACACCAATGAAAAAACGTATCTCCATTCTCATCGCCTTACTGGCGATCCTCTCCCTTTGCCTATCCGGCTGTAAGAAGTATGCCACACATTACAACGCGACTGCCTTCGTCCATTCCAACGAATCAGACTCCGCGTTTATGAGCTTCTGGAAGTTTGAGGGAAACATGGTCTTTCAACTGAAATGCAAACAAGCGGGGCAAAGCCTCGCCTATACCGCCAAGCTGGAGACCGGCAGCGCAACGGTTTATTACGACTGCGGCGACGGTAAAACGGAGCTGTGCGCCCTCAACGCCGGGGATGAAACGGAATCAACGCTTGAAGAACTGAAACCGGGAACGGTCTATGTGATCGTGGAGGCCGACGGGCACTGCGAAAACGGCGATTTTCATTTTGACATAAAATAACAAGAGAGGCCTTATGAATATCAGAGCATATGAACCGGGCGATCTGCCCGCCATGATCGCCATTTGGAACGAGGTCGTGGAAGAAGGCGTCGCCTTCCCGCAGACAGAACCTCTTGACTTGGACGGCGGCGCGGCGTTTTTCGCCGAACAGAGCTACTGCGGGGTCGCGGAAGACTGCGGAAACGTCGTAGGGCTTTACATCCTGCATCCCAACAACATCGGGCGGTGCGGCCATATCGCCAACGCCAGCTACGCCGTCAGTTCCGCCTGCCGGGGCAGGCACGTCGGAGAGGCGCTGGTGAAGGACTGCCTTGAAAACGCCAAACGGCTGGGCTTTACCATCATGCAGTTCAACGCGGTGGTGGAATCGAACGTTCACGCGCGGCATCTGTATGAGCGGCTTGGTTTTGTGCAATTGGGCACGATCCCCAAGGGCTTTCTGATGAAAGACGGGCATTATGAGAACATCTGCCCCTACTATATCACGCTATCAATATGATTTCATATAACAGAGAGGTTTTACTATGAAACATTACGATTCCATTCTCATCGGCCACATCACCGTGGATGCCAACACCGACCATCTGGGCAACACCGTGAAGGGACCGGGCGGCGCGGTGCTGTATTCCTCCGCCGCGGCGAAAGCGCTGGGGCATAAGGTGGCCGTGGTCACCAAGGTCAGCGAAGCGGAAAAAGACCGCCTCGCCGCCTTTACCATTCCGGCGGAGGACGTCTACTGCCTGCCCTCCGCAAAAAGCACCAACATGGAGAACGTCTATTTCACCGCCGACAAGGAACGCCGCAGAACGGTCTGCCTGTCCCAGGGGGATGTGCTTTCCGCCGCCGACGTGCCCGCCGACATTGAGGGCGACATCTACCACATCGCCGGGCTGATCGTGGGCGACTACGACGCGAATATCATCCCGGATCTGGCAAAGCGCGGCAAGGTGGCCGTGGACGTGCAGGGATATCTGCGCCATACCGATTTTTCCAAGGGCGGCGAGATGTTCTTTGAGGACTGGAAAGAGAAGATGGAGCTGCTGCCGCTGATCTCCTTCCTCAAGACCGACGCGGCGGAGGCGGAGATCCTGACGGGGCTCACCGATCGGGCGGAGGCGGCAAAGCTGCTTTACAGCTGGGGCGCGAAAGAAGTGCTGATCACCCACAACACCGAGGTGCTGGCCTACGACGGCAAGAATCTTTACACCTGCCCCATCCGCGCCCGCAACCTCAGCGGACGCACCGGCCGCGGCGACACCACCTTTTCCAGCTACATCACCGAGCGGCTGACCCACAGCGTGAAGGACGCGCTGCTGACCGCCACCGCCACGGTATCCCTGAAAATGGAAAAGCCCGGCGCCATCACCGCAAACAGAGAGGAAATCGAGGCGTATATCCGGGAGATGTATCCGGAGTTTTGATTGATCCGGCAGCGCGGCGCCTCAGTGCCGCTGCGAGGGAGAAGTTACATCACACAGCACGGCGTACGCCGTCGGGCGGTTGCCCATGATGATGTTTTTTCTCTGTGTAATACCGTATGCAAACGGTATTCTTTCGCTGAAAATCAGTTATTTGGACAAAACACGCCAGACGGCGCAATGCGCCTTGCTACGATAGTTGTTTGAACCCGGAGCGGCACTGAGGTGCCGCGCTACCGTGCTTCTCCCGCTGTACGCCGTAAAAGCGGAACTGCGTTGCAACGCTGCTGAGGCAGCGTGCTACGATCATAAAAAAGGAGGCGAACCCCATGCGCATTGTCAAACCCGGCGAAAAGCTGACGAAAAAGGAACTGCGGTATTTCGCGAAGATGGCGGGGCGGGCTTACGTCAACGACCCCGTACATACCTACGCCACAAAAAATCCCGAAAGCCGGGAGAAGTTCGTCTATCACTTCATGATGGAGCGGCTGAACACCTCCAACGGGGAGGACTGGTTCTTCATCGACGACGAGAACCGGGGAATCTGCGTGTGGCGGTACGCCCGCAACGAGTACGGCGTGATCGACTTCCTCAAATGCCCCGACTGGCTGTATCTCTACGTGTTCTTCCCCCGCACCATCCGCACGCTGGCGGCCTATCATCCGCTGGACGTGAAGGTCTTTGACGAGGATACCTGGATTATCTCCCCCGTCTTCGTCGCCCCGGAGCATCAGGGCAAGGGGATCGCCACCCAGCTGATCAGAGACAGCATGGCCCACCTCGCCCCGCTGGGGTACCGGTTCGGGCTGGAGGCACAGGACGAGAAAAACGTGCGCTTCTATGAAAAGCTGGGTTTTCAAACGGTGCAGGAGGCGTCTTATCCAAAGGGAAAAATCACCCACCGCTATATGATCTATGCAAAGAAAACCGACGAGCCGTCGGAATAATATCGGGCAAAGGTCCGTTTGGCCGCATAGGCGGCCGGTCCGGTCCGGGCAAAGAGAGATTTCCGGGTGTTTCACCCGGATTTTTTTATAAAAAAAAGCAAACTTTTTTCATTTTGCCTATTGACATAGTAGGTTAATGGTGTTATAATGCCACCATACCGATCAACCAATGAAAGGAGGCGCGACAAATGTTTACCCAGAGAACCGTGAACAATTGGATGTGCTGTCGAATGCTTCACTCCCGGGCATGTGATATGGCCGAGGCGCGGGGTCATTCATCGCGCGTCTCCGAGTGATGCGGCAGGTTGCCGCGTTGCGGAAAAAAGCCTTTTGCCCGGGAGATTTCAGAACCCCGGGCATTTTATTTTTCAATACGATAAAAATAATAAAGGAGCGTATAATCATGTCATACAAATTTGAAACTTTGCAGCTGCACGTCGGTCAGGAGCAGGCCGATCCCGCCACCGATTCCAGAGCGGTGCCGATCTATCAGACCACCTCTTATGTCTTTCACGATTCCGCCCACGCGGCGGCGCGGTTCGGGCTGGCGGACCCCGGCAACATCTACGGCCGGCTGACCAACTCCACCCAGGACGTGCTGGAACAGCGCGTGGCGGCGCTGGAGGGCGGCACGGCGGCCCTGGCGGTGGCCTCCGGCGCGGCGGCCATCAGCTACGCGGTGGAAGCGCTGGCCGGCAACGGCGGGCACATCGTGGCACAGAAGACCATCTACGGCGGCAGCTATAACCTGCTGGCCCACACCCTGCCCCAATACGGCATTCAGACCTCTTTTGTCGATATCCATGACCTTGACGAGGTCAAAGCGGCGATCAACGCCGACACGAGGGCCATTTTCATCGAGACGCTTGGCAACCCCAACAGCGACATTCCCGACATCGACGCGCTGGCGGAAATCGCCCATGGGGCGGGCGTGCCGCTGGTGATCGACAACACCTTCGGCACCCCCTATCTGATCCGACCCCTTGAGCACGGAGCGGATATCGTGGTCCACTCCGCCACCAAGTTCCTCGGCGGCCACGGCACGACGCTGGGCGGCGTGATCGTGGATTCCGGCAAATTCGACTGGGCTGCCCATGCGGACAAATACCCCGCCATCGCCAAGCCCAACCCCAGCTATCACGGCGTTTCCTTCGCGCAGGTCGCGGGACCGGCGGCCTTCGTCACCTATATCCGGGCCATTCTGCTGCGCGACACCGGCGCCGCCATCTCCCCCTTCAACGCATTTTTGCTGTTGCAGGGCATTGAGACCCTTTCCCTCCGGCTGGAACGCCACGCGGAGAACACCAAAAAGGTGGTGGAGTATCTGGCCAATCACCCGCTGGTGGAAAAGGTCAACCATCCTTCCCTGCCGGACCATCCGCAGCATGAGCTGTATCAAAAATACTTCCCCAACGGCGGCGGTTCCATTTTCACCTTCGACGTCAAGGGCGGGCAGAACGAAGCCTGGCGCTTTATCGACGCGCTGAAGATCTTCTCGCTGCTGGCCAATGTGGCGGACGTGAAGTCGCTGGTGATCCATCCCGCCACCACCACCCACTCGCAGCTGAGCGAAGCAGAGCTGGCGGAGCAGAACATCCATTCCAACACCATCCGCCTTTCCATCGGCACGGAGCATATCGACGACATTCTCGCTGATCTTGACAACGGCTTTGCGGCCATCAACTGAAAGGAGCATTATCATGGCAAAGATTTATCAGGGATTTGACAGCCTTATCGGCAACACCCCGCTGGTAGAGGTCACGCGGCTGGAACGGCAGCTCAACCTCTACGCGAAGGTGCTGGTCAAGCTGGAATACTTCAACCCCGCCGGCAGCGTAAAGGACAGGATCGCCAAGGCTATGCTGGACGACGCGGAGAA
>CAMVNL010000068.1 GCA_947168785.1 uncultured Clostridia bacterium
GGACATGCCCGCCCGGCGCAGCTTTTCCGCGACCTCGTCGTCGATCAGGGTGCCGTTGCTGGTCATGCCCCAATGATAGCCAAGGTCGTGGGCGTAGGTCTTCAGGTCGAAAAAGTTTTTGCGCAGCAGCGGCTCGCCCCCGGTGATGCACAGCTGAAGCTTGCTGATATCGAACTGCGCGGCGGTCTTTTTCAGAAAGGCTTTGATCTCCTCGTCCGTCAGTGTGTTCGCGTCGCTCACGTCCCCGCAGGAGCTGCCGCAGTGACGGCAGCGCTCGTTGCAGTGGGTGGTCAGCTCCAAAAACAGGAATTTCAGCTTCGGCTCCTTGCGCAGCACGTTGTCACGGTAATCCGCCAGCCGGTTCATGTGGTCGGTTTTGACGGCGTTAAGGCTGTTCATCGTTCGTCGTTTCCTCCTGTGAGACTGCCGTCTCCTCCTGTGGGGCATCCTCGCCGTAGAGCATCTCCGGCGGGCCGTAGACACATTCCGGCACGTTGTCCTCCGGGTCGTAATCGTCGAACATCTCCGGGGGACCGTACACGTCCACGTTCACGTTGTTCTGCGGGTCATAGTCGTCGTTGTAACCCGGCGGCGGTCCGTAGACGCAGACGTTGCGGTTGGCCATGGGCAGATAGCCGGTGGAGGACACCGAAAGCAGGCAGACCAGCATGACGATCACGGTGCCGACGCCGGCGATGAGGGCGACGACCGACAGCAGGGGCGATTTGCCCGCGTCCCGCAGCCGCCGCACGGTCAGCGCCATCATGGGCGGCACGTGCAGCACGAAGAGAACGCCGGTCGCAACCCCCGCGAACATCAGCGCGGGTTCGTCGGCGAAGGAGCCGACGGTCCAGAGAATCGCCGTCAGCGCCGCCAGCAGGGCGACGACGATCAGCGGTCCCCGGTATTCCTCCCGGGCGCTGGTGCCCTTGTATTCAAACGTGCGTTTCCACAGGGTAAGGTAGTGACGCATGGGATCACCTCATTTTTCAGATCAGCTATTTTTTTTGCAAGCAAAAAGCGAAATTCGCTTCGCGAGCTAAATTTTTGCTGACGCAAAAGCGATATTTTTCAGCAATGCTGAAAAGCGAACGATCACTCGCCAAAGGCGAATTTAGCTGCGTGTCAACGCAATTTAGCTGCGTATCAACGCAATTTAGCTGCGCGAAGCGCAATTTAGCTGCGGTTCGCCAAACCGTTCCACCATCCCCGCGAAGGTCTCGGCGATCACCCGCTGGGTATCCGGGCCCATGGAGTTGGTCTCGTGGTAGTGGTTCTCGTCAAAGCGGTCGTGGGTGCCGTTGAGGTAGGGCTGGGTGGGGTTCAGCACAAAGT
Organism: uncultured Clostridia bacterium; assembly: GCA_947168785.1. GTDB lineage: Bacteria > Bacillota > Clostridia > Oscillospirales > Acutalibacteraceae > RUG806. The sequence goes on from CAMVNL010000068.1 coordinate 1,336, forward strand.
CGTTGGGCGGCACCACATAGCCGGTCATGTCGTTGGTCACGCCCACGGCGATCAGGTCCGGGTCATGGCAGATCTCGCACAGGGGGGCGGGGTTGACCTCCGGCCCCCTGCCGGTGGAGGAGTGCTCCGCGTCCGTATAGCCGCCGTAGACGGTGTTGACAAAGTTTTCCCCGGGCAGGGCCAGCAGCTTCTGGCTGCCGATGGTGAGATACGTCATCTCCGTCCGCATGGCGATGCCCGTTTCGCTCTCCTTGCAGGGGAAGGCCTTGAAGCTCATGGTGCCCAGGATGGCCAGCAGCGTGAGCACATTGTTGCTGACGGGCAGGTAGAACTGCTGCCGCAGGAACTTGATCCGGGGCTCCAGCTCCGTTTCGTTGTCGATCTGCTTCAGGTGGTCCGCCAGCAGTTTGCCCTGATATTTCACCCGCTCCAGCGGGTCGTCGGTCTCCAGCATGGCGGCGTCCATGCCGCCGATGGCGCCGATGGAAAAGATCACGTCCGCGCCGCACTCCGTCTTCAATTGCTCCCGCATGAAGTAGGGGTATTCGCCGGAAAGCAGCCGGTTGTCGCCCCCCAGGGAATTGGGATGGCCGCCGAAGTTGACGAACCACACCTCGTTTCCGCCGTCGTCGGGGACGAAGCGCAGGCGGGTGAGCACCTCGTGGCGGTCTTCAAATTTGCGCTTGGACCAGAGGGAATCCGGCACCGTCACCCGGCCGGTGAACAGCTTGCCGGGTTTACGGGCGGCGTAGGCTTCCTCCGCCACCTCCAGCGCCTTGTCAAAGAGCTGGTCCATATATTCGGGCACCTTGCCGTCGGAAGGGATGCTGACGGCGTTGGGCTTGCCCCAGTAGCCGATGGTATCCACGCCGGAATGGCTGTGGGTGCAGCTGAAAATGATGCCCTTGCAGCCGTGGATGCGGTTGCTGTTGAAGATCCGCTGCCGGATCACGCCGTGCTCGATGCCAGTCAGGCCGATGATATCCGCGCTGAGCCAGAAGATCCCTTCGCTGCCGCCGCAGTCCAGCCACGCGGCGTGGATATACACGGGGGTGAGAATGCCCTCCATCTTATGGCCGGAACCGTGCCCGGCGATGTAGTAGGTGTGTTCGGAGGCCACCGGCATGATCTGCGCCCGGGCAAAGCCCGCCCGGAATTTGTCGCCCTTGATGGTCACCGGAAAGGCCGCCGGAATCTCCGGGGCCACCTTCTCCCGCTGCACCTTTTTACCGTAACGGCCCGTCACGCCCCGGATCAGCGAGGAAGCCAGATCCATAATATCCATATTCTCTTCTCCTTCTTGTTTTTATCTTATGTTATTATAGCATATTCAGCGGGGAAAGTAAACAGGGATTTGTTGCGCTGCCGCCCGACAAAACCTCGGTAGCGCGGCACCTCAGTGCCGCTTTTGGCGCAAACAACTGCCGTAGCACGGCGCATTGCGCCGTCGGGCGGTTGCGGGACAAATTACCTTGCGCAAAAAAGAACCGTGCCTCCATAGCGTAGCACGGCGCATTGCGCCGTCGGCTGTTTTCCTTGTGCTGTCGGTTTCCGGTGGTTCGCATCGCTGACCGATACATGGTTCTGTCCGCTAAAGGAAATCCATCCCGCACACGTCAGACGGCGCAATGCGCCGTGCTACGGGTTGTCAGCGCCGGAAATCTCCGCTCTCCGAACTCCGCTCTCCGCTCTCTAACGGCGCAGGGCGCCGTGCTACGGGATTTCCAGCGTCGCTTCCAGCGGCAGGTGGTCGGAGAGGACACCGGGGACGATGCGGCAGGTTTTTGCCGCAATATTGCCCCCGGTGAAGATATAATCGATCTTTCTGTCCGGGTTGTCCGACGGGAAGGACAGCAGGGCGTCGCCCCTTTCGCCCGCCCCCGCCGCGTCGGTCATTTTTTCCTTTATTTTGGCGATGATGGGGCTGTCCGGCGTCACGTTCAGGTCGCCCATCAGCACGGCGGGGCCGTCTCCGAGGTTGTCCAGAACGGTCTTCACCGCGTTCTCCTGCTCGTCCGGGTTCAGGCCGAAATGGGTGATGAAGAAGGTCACCTCCGGTTTTTCCAGCGTCATTTTCAGCAGGCACCGGGTCTCGTAATAGCCGTTATATCGGCTCGGGACCGGGTCCGGGACCGGGATGGTTTCAAAGGCCTTCACCGGCAGGCGGGTCAGCACCGCGTTGCCGTAGGGGTTGCCCTCGCCCACGTCCGTGGCCTTGGCGAAATAATACCGGTAGCCGGTCTTTTCGGCGAGGATGGCGGCCTGCGCCTCATAGTCCTCCCGCACGCCCTCTCCCCGCACCTCGTTCAGACCGATCACGTCCGCGTCAAAGGAGCGTATCTTCGCCGCGAAGGCGTCAAAGTCGATTTTTCCCGTCGGAAACACCGCGCAGTGTTGGATATTGAAGGTAATGGCTTTAATCAACATAATTTTCCCCGATTTGCCTGTGATTTTATGTATATTGTTATTTGCAATCACGTTTATTCTAATTTGGCATAAGTGAAAAGTCAACAAAAACTTGACTTTCGTTCCTCCGTGACCTATGATTGATAAAAAAACAACAAACGAAAGGAAGACGACCATGAGCGAGATCCCGTACAAAATCTATCTGGAAGAATCGGAGATGCCGAAGGCCTGGTACAACCTCCGGGCGGATATGAAAAACAAGCCCGCGCCGCTGCTGAACCCCGGCACCCACCAGCCCATGACGGCGGCGGAGCTCGGCGTCGTCTTCTGCGACGAGCTGGTCAAACAGGAGCTCAACGACACGGACCCCTATATCGAGATCCCTCAGGAGATCCGCGATTTCTATAAGATGTACCGTCCTTCGCCCCTGGTGCGGGCCTATTGCCTGGAAAAGAAGCTGAACACCCCGGCGAAGATCTACTATAAATTCGAGGGCAACAACACCAGCGGCAGCCACAAGCTGAATTCCGCCATCGCCCAGGCCTACTACGCCAAAAAGCAGGGCCTTAAGGGCGTCACCACCGAAACCGGCGCCGGGCAGTGGGGCACCGCCCTTTCCATGGCCTGCGCCTACTTCGAGCTGGACTGTAAGGTCTTCATGGTGAAGGTCAGCTACGAGCAGAAGCCCTTCCGCCGCGAGGTCATGCGCACCTACGGCGCTTCCGTCACCCCCTCCCCCTCCATGGAGACGGAGATCGGCAAGAAGATCCTGGCGGAGCACCCCGGCACCACCGGCAGCCTGGGCTGCGCCATTTCCGAAGCCGTGGAAGTGGCCGTGGGCACGGAGGGCTACCGTTATGTTCTCGGCAGCGTGCTCAATCAGGTGCTGCTGCACCAGTCCGTCATCGGTCTTGAGGCCAAGGCGGCGCTGGATAAATACGGCGTCAAGCCGGATATGATCATCGGCTGCGCCGGCGGCGGCTCCAACCTCGGCGGCCTCATCGCCCCCTTCATGGGCGAAAAGCTGCGGGGCGAAGCGGATTACCGCATCATCGCCGTGGAACCGGCCTCCTGCCCCAGCTTCACGAGGGGCACCTTCGCCTACGACTTCTGCGACACCGGCATGGTGTGCCCGCTGGCGAAGATGTATACCCTGGGCAGCGGCTTCATCCCGGCCCCCAACCACGCGGGCGGCCTGCGCTATCACGGCATGAGCTCCACCCTGAGCCAGCTTTATCACGACGGCTATATGGAGGCCGTTTCCGTGCCCCAGACGGCCGTGTTCGAGGCGGCGGAGCAGTTCGCCCGCACCGAGGGCATCCTGCCCGCGCCGGAAAGCTCCCACGCCATCAAGGTGGCCATCGACGAGGCGAAAAAGTGCGCCGAGACCGGCGAAGAAAAGACCATCCTCTTCGGCCTCACCGGCACCGGCTACTTCGACATGGTGGCCTATGAAAAATTCCACGACGGCAAAATGGATGATTACATCCCCACCGACGAAGAGCTGGCGCAGTACGCCGCCACGCTGCCGAAGATGGATTGATGCGCCGCAGGCGCATCATAAAGTTGAAAGTTGAAAGATAAAAGTTGAAATCCGGAAGGGCTTCGCCCTTACCCATTATAAAAATGCCGGCCGCAGGCCCAGCATTTTAACTTTCAACTTTTCACTTTTAACATTTTGAACGCGCCGCCAACCACGCTTTCATTAAAGGGGAAGAGAAATGAAAGGCACGCAAAAAAGACAGCATGAAAATACTGTTTGCCGCGACCGCGCAACCGGCCGCGGCCGTGTCCTTTCCCTTTCCCGCTTTTGCTTTACCGACGCAGTGCGCTTTTTCGCGTACCGCGTCTTCTTTTCCTTTTATTACTTTATCCGTTTTCCCAAAACCCCGGAACCGATTGCTTGACATAACATACCGATATTTGTTATGGTATAGGCGGTTCCTTCCGGGGGCCGCCTGTTTTTAATGCGGAATTCGGAATGCGGAATGCGGAATTGCGGCGCGAACAATCCGCAGCGCGCAGCCTCAGCTGCGTTATCGGCGCAAGTGTTACGTCACCGGCGCCCTGCGCCGTTAACACGCGCTGCCGCCATGGGCATGGTTTGCGCGTAACAACAAACGTCCCGAAATTTCGCAATGATCCGAAAAAAATTTTCATTTCCTGCACCAAACCGGACGCAAAGATTGGCGGAATGTGGTATCATATATGCCGGGCCACGTTCGGCCCGGAGGTGTGATATGAAATCGGAATCCTTTATCGCCGTTTACGACTGGATGCTGGAGGACCTGCCGCTGAACTGCCGCGAGGCCATGCTCTTTGCCGTCATCTACAGCTTTTCTGAGCGCGGCGGCGGCTTCTCGGGCGGGCAGGCCTACCTGGCCCGCCGCCTGAAGATCGCCCGGCAGACGGTCAATGAAACCCTGCGGAAGCTGACAAAGGAAAATCTCGTCCTGAAACAGGATATCTCCAGATACGGCGTCCGTTACTACGTCTATACCGTCAACCGGGCGGCCCTCGCCGCAAAGGTCGGCGCCAGGCTGCCGGAGCCCGCCCCGCCCGCGCCCGAACCGATCCGCGAGGAATGGCGGACCAACGGCCTGATCGTGTAACGCCTTCTTCCGGCTGTAAAAAAACACGGCAGACCATACCGGAAACCGGACCGCCCCCATGCAGGAAACATGACGGGGTTGTCAGAAAAACCGACAGAACCATGCAGGAAACATGACAAGGTCTGTCAGAAAAACCGACAGACTCCGTCAGAAAATCTGACACAATAATATATAGATAAAATAATAAATAATAAATAGATAAGAGAGAGGGGCGCTCCCCCTCCCCTGATTCACAGAAAGGAACGTCAGCATGAACGATTTGGAAAAGGCAAGGGAACAGATCACCCGGATCGACAAAGAAATGGCCGCGCTGTTCGAGCAGCGTATGAACGCCGCCGAGACCATCGGCCTGTATAAAAAGGAAAAGGCGCTGGCCATCAAGGACGCGGAGCGGGAGGCCCAGCTCATCGATCAGAACGTGAAGCTGATCGCCTCCGACGCGGTGCGCCCCTACTATATCCGCTTTCTGGAAAACATGTTCTCACTTTCCAGCGACTACCAGCGGGGCATCATCGGCGGCATGAAGATCGCCTTCAGCGGCACTCGGGGCGCTTTTGCGGACGCGGCAGCTGGGCGGATGTTCCCCGGGGCGGAGAACGTGGCCTATGCCAATTTTGAGGAGGCCTACCGGGCGGTGGAAAACGGCGACTGCGACGCGGCGGTGCTGCCCATCGAAAACAGCTACGAGGGCGAGGTCGGCGCGGTGCTGGACCTGCTCTTCACCGGCCACCTGTATATCAACCGGGTGTTCAGCCTGCCGGTGCGCCACTGCCTGCTGGCGAAAAAGGGCGCCACGCTGGACGGGATCAAAACCGTGGTCAGCCATCCCCAGGCGCTGGCCCAGTGCGCGGCGTATATCGGTTCCCACGGCTTTGCCGCCCGCAGCAGCACCAACACGGCGCTGGCGGCAAAGGAAGTCAGCGAGGGGGAGGACCTGACCGTGGCCGCCGTCGGCTCCGCCGAGAACGCGGCCCTCTTCGGGCTGGAGATATTGGAGAACGGGATCAACGATTCCGCCAACAACGCTACCCGTTTCGCCGCCCTCTCCCGGGCGCAGAACCTGACGGGCTTCAAAAAACAGGACGAGCGGGACACCTTCATTTTAGTGTTCACCGTGCGCAACCAGGCGGGTTCGCTGGCGCAGATGCTGAATATCCTCGGCTCCCACGGCTACAACATGCGCAGCCTCCACTCCCGCCCCATGAAGAACTTACAGTGGAACTACTATTTCTACATCGAGGCAGAGGGGAACGTGAACAACCAGAACGGCCGGGATATGTTACAGGAGATGAACGCCGTCTGCGCCCAACTCAAGCTGGCGGGCACGTTCCGGGAGGAGAAGGAATAATGGCGGAGGTAGCACGGCGCCCTGCGCCGTCTGAATGCGGAATGCGGAATGCGGAATGCGGAGAGGCAAAGTCGGAAGTCGGAAGTCGGAAGTCGGAAGTCTCCCGGCGGCCAGGCGCCGTTGATGGCGGTAATGTGCTTCACGTGGGCGGGGCTCCGGCGGCGGAGGGGTACGATATCGTCATCGAACCCGGCGCGCTGCACAGGGCAGGTGAGCTGCTGGACCTTGACCGCAGGGTGATGATCGTCACCGACGGGGGCGTGCCCGCCGGGTACGCGCAGGCGCTGGCCGCCCAATGCCGCGAAGCCCATATTTTTACTGTATCGCAGGGGGAGGAGAGCAAAAGCCTGCCCCAGATGTCCGCTATCCTGTCGGAGATGCTCCGGCTGGGCTTTGCCCGGGGCGACTGCGTGGCCGCGGTGGGCGGCGGCGTCCCCGGGGATCTGGCGGCCTTTACCGCCTCCTGCTATATGCGGGGCGTGGATTTCTACAACCTGCCCACCACCCTCCTGTCGCAGGTGGATTCCTCCGTGGGGGGCAAGGCGGCGGTGAACCTGGACGGCGTGAAAAACGCCGTGGGGGCCTTCTGGTTCCCGAAAAAAGTGGTCATCGACCCGGATCTGCTGGCCACCCTTGACCGCCGTCTGCTGGCGGCGGGGCTGGCGGAGGCCGTCAAAATGGCCGCCACGCTGGATGCGGACCTGCTGACGCTGATCGAAAACAGCCGCGACCTTGCCGCCGACCTGCCGGAGATCATCTTCCGCAGCGTGGGCCTGAAAAAAGACGTGGTGGAGCAGGACCCCTATGAAAAGGGCCTGCGGCGGGTGCTCAACTTCGGCCTCACCGTGGGCCACGCCATCGAAAGCGCGGAGGAAGGCCGTTTCTATCACGGCGAGTGCGTGGCTATGGGCATGGTCCCCTTCTGCGGCGACGGCCTGCGGGACCGGCTGAAAGGGATATTGGAAAAATACGGCCTGCCC
>CAMVNL010000069.1 GCA_947168785.1 uncultured Clostridia bacterium
AATCGCAGCACGGCGCCTTGCGCCGTTGCAACGCAGTTCCGATTTCCTTACGTTTTATCGTTGTTTCCCTCGGTTAACGGCGCAAGGCGCCGTGCAGCGTGCTGCAACATTTGCGCAGAAAACGCAGCTGAGGCTGCGTGCTGCGTAAACTCGACAAATCCCGCTTGCCGTTTCTCGCAATTACGTGATAGTCCATTTTTTCCCAACAAAATAATACCTACGCGAAGGAGACAGACCCATGCACAAAGTGCTGAAAAAAATGCTTTGCCTGACGCTTGCCGCCATGATTCTGGCGCCGTTTGCCATACCGGTCGGCGCGGCACAAAAGGAGGAAACGCAAATGACCATTCCCCTGTGGCGGCGGGGCGATATCGTGCTGAACAGCGAAAAACAGTATGAGAACCCCTATACCGACGTGGACGTGGACGCGACGTTCGTCCACGAAAGCGGCGAGGAAATTCACCTGTACGGCTTCTGGAACGGCGGTGACGAATGGCGCGTCCGCTTTGCCCCCACGAAAACCGGCGTATGGACGTATGCCGTCACCTGCAGCGACCCGGAGAATACGTCTCTGAACGGCGTCACGGGAACGCTGACCGCCGTGCCGAACGACGGCGAAACCGAGCTGGACCGGCATGGCTTCGTCCGGATCTCCGACAACGGACGGTATTTCGTCTACGACGACGGCGCCCCCTTCTACTGGCTGGGCGACACCCACTGGCAGGCGCCCAACTACGTCTCCGTCACCCGGTGCAACTACCCGGGGTGCGGCTGCGGCAATCAGTTCCTGCATGAGGTGGAAAACCGCCTGCGCAAGGGTTTTACCGTCTATCAGACCTATTTCGATGGCGGGGAGAGCGACGGCGGCGGCCAACGGTCCGTTTCCCCGGAGCCCGCCCTGTGGGCGGAAAAATACTCCCTGCCGAACGTGGACGCCTTCCGGGAGAAATATGACGTGATGTTCGACGAGCTGGCCTCGCGGGGCATGTTGATCGCGCTGGGCTTCGGCGTACACGCCTCCACCACGAACGCCATGGGAAAGGAAGCGCTTGACAGGCTCTCCCGCTACCTGACGGCCCGCTACGCCGCCTATCCCGTGGTATGGATCACCGCCCAGGAGATCACCGGCGACCCGCAGTTTGAGCCATGGCTTTCCTCCGCCGCCGTCACCGCCGCCGGGGACGGCTATCACCACCCCCAGAGCGCGCACCAGTACGTGATGTCGGTGAACGACAGCTTCATTGAACGGCTGGACGGGCAGGCGTGGCACGATTTCTTTACGCTGCAGAACGGCCACAATCACATCGCGGAGAAAAGCGTCTATGAGGGATACTGGAACAACCGGCGCACCGCGACGAAGCCCTTTGTGGAGTCGGAGGCCAATTATGAGGACCTTTGGTGCGGCGGCTTCAACGGCTATGAGGCGTCGCGGATCTCCGCTTGGAAGGCCAACCTCTGCGGCAGCTGCGGCTTTACCTACGGCGTCACCGGCATCTGGGCCAACTGCTGGTCCACGGCGGGCAGCACGGGGTGGCTGGGCTCTTACAGCACGGAGCCGTGGTATATGGGGTTGGATAAGCCCGGCTCCTTTGAAATGAAATACCTGGCAGATTTCTTCCGGTACGTGGATTTCACCCGCCTGATCCCCCGGTTCAACGACCGGCGGTATTCCGACTGCGTCTCGGAGAAAAAGGCGGTGGCCTCCTCTGAAAACGCCGACACCTACGTCGCCTATTTTTACAACACGGACCGCACCACTGGCGTTCTGCGCGGCCTGAACCGGAACGAGACCTACCGCGCCGCCTGGTATAACGTGCTGACCGGGAAATACATTGATATCAGTAAGAATATCCGGCCCCGGCTCGGCTCCTGGGCCGTCCCGCTGAAGCCGACCACCGGCGACTGGGCGCTGCTGGTGACGAGCCACGAGCCCGGCGCGTATGAGACGGAAGCCGCCCCCTGCGCCACCGGCGATACGGCGGCGGTCAATCCCTCCGCGCTGCTCCCCTGCGCGCTGCCGGAATACGACGGTGAGAAGCTGCCGTTCTCCGCCACCTGCGTCGGCGGCATGATCTATGACGCCGACGGGAAGCTGACCGATACGGCGCCGCTGCTGACGGACGGCGATCCCGAGACGGAATGGAGGCCCTTCTCAGCGGAGGCGACGCAGACGATTCTGCTGGACCTTGAACAGCAGCAGTCCCTCGGCGCGCTGAATATTGTTCCGGGCAAAGACGCCGCGCCGCTCTCGGTGCGCGTGTACGGCTCCGACGACGGAGAGAACTGGCGGATCCTGGCGGACGACGCCCTGCGCCCGTTCAAGGTCTGCCGCGCGGACCGGCTGAACGGGAGAACCGCCCTGACGACGGAGCTGGAAGGCAGCTGCCGCTATGTAAAGCTCCTGGTCATGGGCGTGGACAAGGAAGCCAATAAAGCGATAGCGGAGCTGGAGCTTTACGCGGGCAGCGGAGCAGAACCCTCGCCGATCGAGCGCCTTATCGGCAGGCTCACAGCGTTTTTCCGGCGGATCACAGCTTTTTTCAGATCGCTTTCCGGCTGCTGACTGCCTCTTGCGATAAAACAATGGGACTGTTGCGTTAACAGATAGCTTTATGGGGACTGTTAACGCCACAGTCCTTTCTTTTTTCAGGTTTTTGAGAAAACGGAAAGAAAACAAAAATGGTTCCTGCGGATCAAAATGGTGATACCGCAGCGCCGCGGTATTGCGCCGCCTACCCCGGCTCCGCCGTGCAAATCGTTGTTTACAAGACGCTGAAAATATGATATGATATCGTTGTGTCGGCAGCTGCATATTCAAAGCAAATCTCAACAAGGCTGCGCATGAAAGAGAGACAATATGAAACGGTTTTTTAAGAAAATGATTTCCATGGGGCTGCTTACAGCCTTATTGGTGAGCGTCTTACCCCTCGGCGGCGTTTGTGCGGCAGGCCAAGCCGCCGGCGAAGACAGCCTGAACGGAAAAAACTGGATGTCGGGGATCCCCGACGGCAGGTATATCTATGAAATCAACCTTCCCGGCACCCACGACAGCGCGACGGCCTACTGCAAAAACACAACGGATAATTACGTGCAGTTATTGGGGCACCCCGTGTTCAACGCCGGGGAATACGCCAAAACGCAGTCGCTCACCCTGTCCGAGCAGCTGAACGCGGGCGTGCGGTATCTGGACCTGCGTTTTGCGCCGAAGGAAGGGACGCTGCTGCTTTGCCACGGAAATCTCGAAAAGGTGGCGGCTGTGAACAAAGTCATACAAATCCTGAGCTTTTTCCTCCCCATCCTGAAGCTGCTCGGCGGACCGGACGCTCCCCTTCTGAGTCTGGACACGGAATTTTACGCCTATGAAGACGAGGCGTGTACCGTCCCCTTGACCGGCGACAGCGTGTTCGGGCAGCTAAAAGCGTTTTTACAAGAAAATCCGAGTGAAACCCTTATCATCACCGCCAAAAAGGAAAACGGCGATACGGAGGCGTTTTTACAGCTCTTCAAAGCGCAGATAGAGACGTTGAAAAACGAGATCAACCCCTCCACGGGGGAGGCGTATCTCTATACCGAAAACGGAAACGGCGTCTACACGAAAATGCCCACGCTTTCGGAGGTACGGGGAAAGATCATTCTCATGACGCCTTTTTATGAGGAGGTTCAGGCCGGCGATATGCTGGACGCCAAAAACAACGCGGGGGAAACCGATTTTATGGGAATGACCTTCCACTATGAAAACCACTGGAGCGTTCCCTCTGCCCTGAAAACGGCATACGCAGAGTGCTTTCTGAAAGAATTTTCGACAGAAATGAGCAAGGACCCCGAGCGGCACCTGACCTCTGCCAACGTGCTGAAAACCAACGCGAGCGTCGGTCTGGTGCAAAGCCCGCGTTCGATTGCCCGGAGTGTAAACGGCAGCCTTTATGATGAAAACAAATTGACAAAAGGGCGGTACTACGGCTGGATCATGGGCGATTTCATGACGGAGGAGATCTGCTCCGCGATCTGGCGCACGAATTACTTTGTTTTTGAGCTGTAAGAGTCGGTACGATAAAAGAAAGGAAGTTATCAGATGGAAAAGGCGGTATCCTTTTTTCGCAGAAGCCTGACTGTTTTGTTCGCAATGGTCGCCTGGCTCGGAGGGTCGATTTCGGGTGAGCCCTATATACGCTCCGGGAACATGGAGATCGCACGTACGCTGGAGTTTACCTACGCCGACGGCGTGAGCTTCTGCCAGGGGCTTGCAACGGACGGGACGTATTTTTACGGCATCGGCGCCTACAAATTTTTAGATTATAATGCGATCACGAAGATCGATATTGCCACCGGCGAGATCGTTGAGCGGCGTGAGATGTGCCTGCCGAAGGACCTGCTGCTGAAGGGGTATTCGCATCTCGGCGACGGCTGTCTGTATGAAGGCAGGCTCTATATCGCGCTGGAGGATTTCGGCTTCCGCCACCCCGGCGTGATCGTCTATGACCCCGCCACGCTGGAGGCGTTGGATTTCCATACGCTGCCCGACGAGGGCCGCGGTAACGGACGCATTCCGTGGTGTGTGATCAAGGACGACGTGCTGTATTATTCGCAGTCGAACGACGTGGACGAGATACGGATGCTGGACCTGCGGGATTACTCCTATCTCGGCGCGCTGAAGATCGACACGACGCTGTTCAAGGTGCAGGGCGGGGAGATCTACAACGATACGCTCTATATGGTGACCAATTCCGGCCTGCGCGACAAAACGATGTATGCCGTCGATCTGCAGACCGGGCACGTGGAGCCGGTCTTCGTCCGCTGCACCGGCAGGCTCGACGCCGAAGGCGAGGGCATCGCCATCTGCCCGTTGGAAGACGGCTCCCTGTTCCATATCATCGACGTTGGTTCCAAAGTGCGTATCACAAGCTATCGCCCCACCGCCTGATCGGCAAGGCTAAAATATAAACATCAACAGGAGGTTCTCCATGACGAAAAAAGCGTTACTGTCACTGTTTTTTGCCGTCGTCATGCTGCTGACGGCGATCGTGCCCTCCTTTGCGGCGGCGCAGAGAGAAAGTGTGCAGAAAACGGAAACGGCGGTTTCCGCGTCAATGGAAGACGACGCGTTTTTCAACCGCATCGCCGCCTGCATACGGGATTTCTTCGCGCGGGTCAAAGCGCTGCTGGTACGGATCTTTCCCTGTCTGAAGGATTCCTCCGTCAGAATGTACCCGACTGAAAACGTGCGAGAGACGTATGGCGAAGCGATAGCCGCCGTTGAGGCATTCGCCGATTACGGCGTCAAAGAGGTGGAGGCGACGCCGCTGGCGGACGTTTCCTTTGACGACATTGAAACGCTTGGTGGGCTTTCAGAGAAAAACGTCGGCTTGTCGGACGCCGCCGGTGCGAGGCTGATCACAGGGCGGTTCGGGCTTCGCCGCGCACTGGAATTCACTTCGCCGGAAACATACCTGACGTTGCCGGACATGGGCGCGCAGGACGCACTGACGATCTCCCTGTGGGTCAACGTAAAAGACCTGCAGACGAGGGCAAATACGGACGAGCCGCGCGTCAGCACCCTGCTGGACACCGCCACGGGCACGGGGCGCGTCACGCTGCAATTCGTGCATACCGGCACACCGAGCTATGAAAACGAAGCGGGCGAAGCCGTGATGGGCACGAACAGCACGAAGCTCGTATTCTCGGTTCAGGGAAACACCGGAGGGCAGTATGACAAAAGCGCCGTCTGCGCGAACAATACGCAGTTCTGCAATTTTGAATATGACATGTGGGAAGATTATATCGGCCATAACGACGATTGGGTCGTACACCCTGAGGGGCACTGCTGGTTCCATATCGGCGTTGTCTACGAGCCTTCAAAGAGCGACGTGACTTTCTATCACTGCGGCAAGTTCGATTCGACGCAGCATTTTGATACGGCGGTCAGGCCCGTCCTCAACGGCGTCAGGATCGGCGCAGGCTATGCCGAAAACGAATATTTTGACGGCATGGTGGATGATCTCCGTCTTTACGGCGAGGCTCTCACGCAGGAGGATATGGACATTCTCGCTGACTACGAGCGGGATATGTGGGTCAACCGTACCGTTTCCGACTGGGCGGAAAGCGATACCGTTCTGTACGTCAACGGTGAAACGGGCAGCGACCGGAACCCCGGCACCGAGGACGCGCCCTTTGCCTCGGCGAAAAAGGGCGTGGAATCGATCACAGCCCCCGGCACAAGACTTGTCATTGCCCCCGGCGTATATGAAGAAAGCAGCATCAACCTGAACGCAAGCGGCACGGAGCTGCAGCCCGTCATCATCGAAGCAGAAAAGCCCGGCGAGACCGTTATCACGGCGGCCGTCCCCTTCGACGGATGGAAAAAGACGAGTGAACCGGGCGTCTATGTAAACGACTGGCCCTATAACTATCCCTTCCGTTCCGGCACCCCCGGCAACGAGATCATTGGCAGGTCGGATCTGATCATTCTTGACGGCGAACCGCTTGCACCTGTCCTTTCTCAGAGTGAACTGGAAAACGACGCTTATTATATTGACAAGAACGCCGACAAAGTATATCTGAAAACAGACAAGGACCCCGGAAGCTGCAAAGTGGAACGGGCAACGCCGGGTGAAAACGGCGCGGGAGCGTATATCCTTGACACGAACAGCAGCGAGTACGTTGTGCTGCGCGGACTGACCTTTACGAACTGCGCCTCCATGATCTGGGATAAATCCATGGTGAACATGGGCAAGCCACAGCATGTGCTGGTGGAGGACTGCACGTTCAACAACGCCGGCACCACAGGGCTGGGCTTTGACCACGGCTCCAACGACAGAACGGTCGAGGACGTGCTGATCCGCCGCTGCCGCTTTGACAACGACGGTACCGGCGGCATCGGCGCAGGCTTCAGAAGCATGAATTTTGTGGTGGAGGACTGCGAGTTTACGAACATCGGCAAAAAGATCGACTGGGGCCAGTACGATTCGCCGGACCCCGCCACGACGAAGATGATGGTCTGCAAGAATATCACGTGGCGTGGCTGCTATTTCGCCCATAACATTTCAAACGACCTCTGGTTCGACAACTTCAACTGGAACATCGACGTGGAGGAATGTACGTCCCTTGACAACCGCTCCGGCATCGCGGTCCACATCGAGATTGACGTGCCGGGCGTGCGGGTCAGGAACAGCATACTGGAAGGCGGCGTACGTTTTGCAGGCGCGGAAGGCGCGATTCTCGACGGAAACATCCTCTATGCCAAGGGCAATCCGCTGATCGACCACTGGGGCCCCGACTACCGCTTCGGCAGCCTGGGACCGGTCTATTCCTGGAAGAATACGGTGCTGACGAACAACACCTTCTATTGTGACAAAACCGGGGACCCCTTCTTCATCTTTGACCTGCCGCCGCACGCCTCCTTCTATGATCTGTACGCCGACGGCAATCGCTTCTATGTGAAGAAGGGCCTGGCCATCGAAAAGTCCTATAAGGCGCTGGACAACGGGGAGTACAATTATTGGAAGCTCATCTCCATGCTCGGGGACGAACACGCAGAATATCTGCTCCTCGATCCCTTCAAAGGGATGGCTGCGGCAGGCTTCCCCGACAAGGCGTCCGTTCCCAACGGATACGGCGCACGCGGCAGTGTGCCGATGGAACTGTCCGCCCCCATCGACGAGGCCTGCACCGTTTGGTACACGATATGGGATTACGATCATAACACGGTTCTCAGAACCGGGGAATTGCATTTTGACCGCTTTGAAACCCGTAAAATGGTCTATGTCGGCGAAAATGACTGCAACGTGCTGGTCGAGATCAGCGGCGTGCAGAATATCGACCGGGGTAAAAACAGCTTTCATTTCATAGCGGCCGCAGCGCAGCCATAAAAAAGGAAAAGACCTGACTTGATCCCCCACGGAAGCAGAAAAACCGCCCCGTCGTTTCCGACGGGGCGGCAGTGGGCAATACCATTTTTGGTAGGGACTCACCCTTCGATGGCAATGGTCTTTTTCTCGGGCAGCTTCGGCTTTTCTTCCTTCTTCGGGATATGCAGCGTCAGCACACCGTGCGCCAGCTTTGCCTTGATATCCTCTTCCGTGATTTCTTCGCCCACGTAGAAGCTGCGGCACAGGCTGCCTGCGTAACGCTCCTGGCGGATGACCTTACCGGACTTTTTATCCTTTTCATCCTTGTCAAGGCCTTTGGCCGCGGTGATGGTCAGATATCCGTTTTCCAGGCTGAGCTCCACCTCGTCCTTATGGAAGCCGGGCAGTTCTACCTCAACCTCATATCCGTCCTCGTGCTCACGCACGTCCGTCTTCATCAGGTTCTTGGCATGGTGTCCGTAAAGCGGTTTCTCCATCAGCGCGAACTGGCGATCCACGTCATTCATCCAACGATCCATCAGATCTTCACCAAAAATACCGGGCATGTACAACATAAGACAAACCTCCAATCATTTTGGTCCTGGATGCTGTTCAGGGCTATTGTTATGGTATATGCCGCAAGGGGAAAGAGGAAACCCCGGAACCCTGTCCCGGAGCTCTCCTTACCTTGCAAGGATATAATAGCACAAAAGTTAGCACTTGTCAATAGAGAGTGCTAACTTTTTTTGATTTTTTTGATGTAGGATCATTATAAACGATTGGCCGCAATGACAGCAAGCGGTTTTACAATACACAC
>CAMVNL010000070.1 GCA_947168785.1 uncultured Clostridia bacterium
GGACATTCAGGGTCTGGAAGACTTCTTCGGCGATATGGACTTCAAGGTGGGCGGCACCAAGAAGGGCATCACCGCCATTCAGATGGATACCAAGGTCCACGGCCTGACCCCCGAGATCGTGAAGGAAGCCTTTGAAAAGACCTATAAGGCCCGCTGCAAGATCATCGACGAAGTCATGCTGCCCGTGATCCCCGAGCCCAGAAAAGAGCTGTCCAAATACGCGCCCAAGCTGATCACCACCAAGATCGATCCCGAAAAGATCGGCGACGTGATCGGCAAGCAGGGCAAGGTCATTCAGAAGATCTGCGCCGAGTGCGACGTGAAGATCGACATCGAGGACGACGGCTCCGTGTTCATTGCCGGTACCGATATCGACAACCTGAACAAGGCCCTGAACATCATCAACACCATCGTTCTGGAGCCGGAGGTGGGCGCCATCTACAAGGGCGTCGTCACCAGGCTCATGAGCTTCGGCGCCTTCGTGGAGATCGCCCCCGGCCGTGAGGGCATGGTCCATATCAGCCATTTGGACGTGAAGCGCACCGAGCGTGTGGAAGACGTGGTCAACGTGGGCGACGAGATCATCGTGGAAGTGCTTCCCACCGACGATCAGGGCCGCCTGAACCTCAGCCGCCGCAACGCGCTGATCAAGGTGGAAGGCCTGACCCCCGAAAACGATATCAGCGACAGCGACAGAAGACCTCCCAGAAGGGATTCCCGCGGTCCCAGAGGCGGCAACAACCGCGACCGCAGAGACAGAAGATAAAAGCGAATAACGCACAGCGACCGCCGGAATGCTCCGACGGTCGTATTTTTTGCTGTTTTTCCGGCTATCTCTTTTTATAAAGAACCAGTTCCGGGTTGTCGCCGTCCTTTTCATAGGTGCAAACCAAAATAAAATCCATGTTTGCCAGCACCCCGAAGCGCCGATCCCCGCCGAATACCGGTTCCAGCTGATTTCCCAGATAGGTCGTCCCGTCGTCCAGAAATTGGACGGTCTTCCCGTTGGGGAGGCGGTAGGACAGATTGACGTATTTTCCCACCAGCGCGTTCAGCTTTTCCACCTTGGGCATTCCTTCGATACGAAGGGCGTTGATCTCGTCCATCAGTTGCTGCTTGAACTGTTCAAACTGCCCGTCGTCGCTGAGCGCTTCATACCGTTTCCAGTAATCCAGTTGGGGAAGCTTTTGTTTCATATAGGCGCGGGCCTGTTCTTCGGTGAAGCCATCCTTCGCCATGTGCGCCACGCAGACGTCGATCAGATCATCCATATTGCTGTAGGTATATGTCCCATCGGCATAACACCACTTGCAATAGGACGCATTGGGAGAACCATCCTTATTCCGGCTGATGATGTCATCCTCCAGCGGCATACCGCAGCACTGGCAGATCAGCTTATTCGGCGCGCCGAGCAGCGTATTGATGGAGACCCCGAACAAGCCTGAGAGCAATTTCAATGTCTCTGTATTGGGAACGGTCTCTCCGTTTTCCCAGCGGGATACCGCCTGCCGGGTCACAAAGAGTTTTTCCGCCAGTTCATCCTGCGACAACCCGCTTTTCGTTCTTAATTCATATAATATGTCTTTTGTGTTCATCATCATTCCTCCTCGCTTCCCATTCTACCACGGGAACGCACAGGATACAAGCAACCCGCTGTTGCCCCAATTCACAAAAAACAACAGTATGCGATTTCAGCAATCGTAATTCAAGGCATGTTTTTCAGAAATCCGACGGATTGCCGCAGCGCGGCGGTCCACAGCAACGTGCCGCCGCTGTCGTAGTAGTTGACGTAATTGTTTTTGGAGACGGTACGGGTACCGCTCAAAAACCGGATGACCTGCCGCAGGAATTGCCCCATGCGGTTGATTTGCCCCCGCTTCGTCAGCCACGGTTATTGCAGATACTTCTCCCGCAGGCGCAGCAGCAGGGCGGGCGGGATATCGTACTGCCGTTTGAAGAAATCGAATTCGTCGGTGAAACGGGCTTCGATCTCGTCAAAGATCCGGCGGCAATAGGCGGCGTCCACATCCATCAGCACGTTGGCGCTGTGCAGCCGTTGGCGGCCGTGGATCTTCAACGGCGCCAGCAGCCGGACCTTCATGATCTCCGGGAAGGTAAACCGCCGGGTGGCCAGATAGTCCGCCACGATCGCTTCCCGCGGGACGCCCAATGCGTAGAGCATCAGCATGGTGACCACGCCCGCCCGGTCCTTGCCGGCGGAGCAGTGCCACAGCGCCGCGCCGTCGCATTCCGCCACCTCGGTAAAAATCTCCTTCATCAGGGGCTTTACGTGATCGTCGAAGACCAGCTTGAAATACATATCCGAAAACACCTGTTCCGGGCGCACGGCGGGATCGTCGAACATGCTCAGCCACGTTTCAACGGAGTACTCGTCCCTGGCGATGCCGAAAAAGCTGTCGTCCAGCAGATTGCACCGCAGCGTGCGCACGCCGGGGATCACCGGATCCGGCGCGTTGGCCACCTCCACGTCCATCCGCAGGTCGATCACCAGCTTCAGCCGGTAGTCGTTGAGCAGCCTGCGGATATCCGAAGAGGAGGCCCCCGCGAGGGCCTCCCCTCTGAGCAGCCGTCTCGCAGCGATCCGTTTTCCTCCCACGGCAGGCTTGCCGCCGAGATCTCTTGTGTTTCTCAGCCCCTGAAAGGCGATTCGTGTGATCATTTTCTTTTCCCTTTATCCTTTGATATTTGAAATCAGCTTCATCAGCGGTTTCAAGAACTTCGGCGTATTGAAAATAACGACCTTCAAGCCTGCTCCCCTCCCATCAGCATTTCATCGATAAAATACCGACCAGCACCAGCGTCAATGCCAGCGCAATGATAATGAATTTCGTCGGGAAGCAGTATGCAAGAAACAATCCCGCGCCGAATGCAATCAACAATACGCCTTTCACGGAAGCACGTTTCTTCATATGCCACCTCGATGGAAATGATCGGCGACGTTCCCTGAGAACGCCAGCCAATTCATTATACGCCGAAGCGGCCAAAAAGGTGACAAAGAACAATACTCCGTCCCTATTGCCTATTGCCTGTTGCCTATTCTGCTATTGCCTGTTAACTGATAATCCTTCAGCCCCTTGACCTCTTCATACATCTGCCGATAACTGGCGTAGCGTTCCTGCGCGATCTCGCCCCGCTCCACGGCGGCACGGACCGCGCAGCCTTTGTCGTTCAGATGAGCGCAGGAGCTGGCGAAGCGGCAGTCGTCCGAAAAGGCGGCGAACTCCGGAAAGCAATCAGGCAGGTCCTCCTTCCGGATCTTCTCGCTGTCGCTCAGCAGGTCGAAGGAGGAAAAACCGGGGGTATCCATCACAAAACCGCCGCCGCAGCGGTATAGCTGCACGCTGCGGGTGGTGTGGCGTCCCCTGCCCAGCTTATCGCTGATGTCGTTGGTCTCCAGCGAGAGGCCGGGCGCCAGAGCGTTGATCAGGCTGGATTTGCCCACGCCGGAATTGCCGGCAAAAGCGCAGGTGCAGCCCTCGATCAGCGCCGCCGCCTGCGCGACGCCCTCTCCCGTTACGGTGCTGACGGAAAGAGCGGTGAAGGGCGTTTTGCGGTAGATCTCCAGATAGGGGGAAGCGTCCCCCAGATCGCACTTGGAGAACAGGATCACCGGCTCCACCCGATGGGCGACGGCAAAGGCGGTGAGCTTATCCAGTACCTGCAGATTCGGCCGGGGGCGTTCCACCGAGGAGAGGATCAGCAGCCGGTCGCCGTTGGCCACCGGCGGGCGGCGCAGAAAATTCCGCCGTTCCTTCACGGCGGTGATCACGCCCTTGTCGCCGTCGGTTTCGATCTCCACCTCGTCGCCCACCAGGGGCGTGATGTTCCGGCTGCGGAAGGCGCCCTTGGCCTTGCATTCAAAAACGAAGTCAGCGGCTTCCACATAGTAAAAGCCGCTGAGCGCATGGATAATTTTTCCCTTCATCCGCGTTGACGCATCAGTCATAGTCCACGTCTTCCTCATTCTCTTCGGGCTCGGTGTTCTCCTGATTGCTTCCCGCGCCCGTGCTCACCACCAGCGTGATGACGGTATCGCTGTTGTAAGAGGAGGAGCTGCCCGCCTCGGGGGTCTGGGAGATCACGTCGCCGGAGGGGACGGAGCTGTCGTTCTGATAACGGGTGTGCAGCTTGAAGAAGCCTGCCGCGTTGAGGGTCTCCGTCGCCTTCGTCAGGGACATGCCGGTCACGTCCGGAATGGACTCGCTGACGGAATAGCCGTAGTTGGTCAGGTTGCTCATGCTGGGGGGCGACGTGGTGAAATCGATATTGCCGGAATAGATCTGTACGGAATCGATATAGATCTTGAAGGTGTTGTTGGAGCCGGTGCCGGTAAAGCTCAGCTCATAGTTGCTGCCGTTCAGGCTTACGTCTTCAATGGTATCGTAAGTGCTGCCGTTGAGGACGGTGATCAGCGTGCCGGTGCTGCCGGAGCCGACGTTGGGCAGCGGGATGGTGAACTTCACCGTGTTGGCAGCGGGCTTGCCGGAGCCCACCACCAGATTGACGTAGGACCCCGCGTTGATCTGGCTCATGGACGTGGGCGTCTGGCTGATGACCAGACCCTCCATGGAAGCGGAGCTGGCGCCGGTGGTCACGGAGCCCACCTTTAGGCCGGCGCTTTCGATCTTGGAGCGGGCGGCCTCCAGCTCATAGCCCACCACGTCCGGCACCCGGAGCGAGTCCACGCCGTCCGCGCTGGAGGCGTAATAGACGTACACGATGTCGTCGCGGGCGATGTATTTGTTGGCGGCGGGGTTGGTGCTCAGCACGGTGCCCTCGTCCTTTGTCTCGTCGATCTGCGCCACCAGCATGACGGTGAGGCCGTCGCCGGTGAGCACGGCCTCCGCCTCCTTGGCGGTGTAGCCGGTCACGTCGCGCACCAGGATCATTTCGCCGCTGGTGGCGACCGTCAGCTTGATGATGGTATCCTTAGAGACCTTCTCCCCCGCCTCGGGCGCCTGATTGCAGACGTGGCCGTCGGCGTAGGAGGAGTTGTATTCATACTGGGGCGGGTCAATGATCAGGTCGGGATATTTCGCCAGCACCTCGTCGTACTTCATGTTGAGGAAGTTTGGCACCTCGATCTGATCCTTGTTGAACCAGCCGAAAATGTCGATCTTGTCGATCAGACGGCTTTGGGAGGTGGAGGAATCCTCTCCCGTGATCACCTCACGGATCGTATCGCCGAAGGCGGCAAGGAAAACCACGCCCACGATCAGCACCAGACAGATGGCGATGGCCAGCAGGATCGGGATGGTGATGTTGCGGGGACGGTAATCGTCGTCGTCATCATCGTCGTCATAGTCGTATTTCTCCCGCTTTTTCGCCGGGACCCGCTCTTTGCGCTTCGGCGCCCTGCGTTCGTTCTGCGGCTCGGCGGGCGGCTCGATCACCGCTTTGGTCTCCTGCGGGAGGGCCGGCTCGATGGGTTCCTCCGGCTCGCCGGGGATAAACTTCGTGGGGGTCTGGTCGATAAAATAGGAATAGTCGAATTTGATCTGGGGGTTGCGTTTGAACTCGTCCAGATCCAGCAGGAACTCCGCGGCGGACTGGTACCGGTCGGCAGGGTTCTTCTGCATGGCGCGCAGGGTGATCTGCTCCAGCCCCACGGGGATGGAGGCGTTGATCTCGCTGGGACGGACCGCGTCCTCCCTCACCTGCATCAGGGCGACGGATTCGTCGCTGTCCGATTCAAAGGGAAGGCGGCCGGTGATCATCTCATAGAGCACAACGCCCACAGAATAGATATCCGATTTTTCGTCGGTATAGTCGCCTCTGGCCTGCTCGGGGCTCACATAGTGGACCGAACCGATGGCGCCGTTTTCCGCCACGGAGAGGGCCTCGCCCCGGTTGAAGCGGGCAATGCCGAAATCCATGACCTTGATGGAGGCGTTGGGCAGCAGAATGATGTTCTGTGGCTTGATATCCCGGTGGATGATCCCCTTGTCATGGGCGTGCTGCAAAGCGCGGAGGATCTGCACCGTAAAGTGGACGGCTTCCTTCCACTCCACGATCTTCTGCCGCTGGATGTACTCCTTGAGGGTGATGCCCTCCACGTGCTCCATGACGATATATTGCAGGTCGTCGCCGAAGC
The DNA here is from genome assembly GCA_947168785.1 of uncultured Clostridia bacterium. Classification (GTDB taxonomy): domain Bacteria; phylum Bacillota; class Clostridia; order Oscillospirales; family Acutalibacteraceae; genus RUG806. The sequence goes on from CAMVNL010000070.1 coordinate 6,116, forward strand.
TCACGTCATAGACCTTGACGATATTGGGGTGGGCCAGCACGGCGATGGCCTTGGATTCATTTTTGAAACGGCGGCGGAATTCGTCGTTGGCCAGATATTCATCCTTCAGAATCTTGACCGCCACGGTCCGCTTATCCACCAGATCGAACGCCTTATAGACGACGGCCATGCCGCCCACGCCGATCAGTTCCTGTATTTCATACCGTTCGCCCAGCACACGGTTCTGATAATTTTCCACGCAACAGCTCTCCTCTCCGTTATTTCATCAGCACGACCGCGGTGATGTTGTCGCCGCCGCCGTTCTCATTGGCAGCGGCCACCAGCCGCTGCGCCATGCCGCCGCAATCGTCGGAGGCAAGGATCTCCGCGATCTTGTCTTCCGTCACGAAATTCGTCAGCCCGTCGGAGCACAGCAGTATTCTTTCATTCTCTTCGAACGGGAACTCGGAAAAGTCGATCTCCACTTTTTCCGCCACGCCCAGCGCCCGCGTAATGTAGTTTTTGTTGGGATGCACGGCTGCCTGCGCCTCCGTGATCAGACCTGCGTCCACCAGATCCTGCACCAGCGAGTGGTCCTTCGTCAGCTGCGTGAGCCGGTCGGTGAAGGCATAGGCGCGGCTGTCGCCCGCGTGGGCCACCACCAGCCGGTCGCCGATGACCACCGCGGCCACCACCGTGGTGCCCATGCCCGCAAACGCCGGGTCCTCCGCCGCCTTGTCAAAGATCGTCACGTTGGCGGCGGCAATGGCGCTTTCCAGCAGCCGGATCACCGACTCGTTGGACATGCCCTTCCGCCAGGCGGCGGCGATGCGGTCCGCGATGATCTTCACCGCGATCTCCGAGGCCACGTCCCCGGCCTTGGCACCGCCCATGCCGTCGCAAACGACGGCAAAGCAGGAATTACCGTCGGGGCACGCCGCCATGCAGTTGTCCTGGTTTGTCTCCCGGAGGATCCCCCGGTCCGTCAGAATGGAATACTTCATTTTCTTCTCCGCGCCGCTGTTGATGGCGGCGTTTTCCGATTGGCAGGTTTATTTCATGCTGCTTCTGCGGAGCTGACCGCAGGCAGCATTGATATCCGATCCCAGTGTTCTGCGCACGGTGACGGCAAAGCCGCGCTCCGCAAGAAGGGCTTCAAACCGCCGCACGCTGTCGGTGGTGCTTTTTTTCATCCCCGTTTCCTTCACCTCATTGACGGGGATCAGGTTGATGTGGCAGAGCATGCCTTTCAGCAGCGCCGCCAGTTCCCTGGCGCAGGCGGGCGTGTCGTTCACGCCGCTGACCAGCGCGTATTCAAAGGAGATGCGCCGCGAGGTGACGGCGGTGTAATCTTTACAGGCCTTGATAAGCGTTTCCACCGGCCATTTTTTGTTGACGGGCATCATGGAGGAGCGCAGCGCGTTGTTGGGCGCGTGCAGGGAGACCGAAAGAGTCAATTGCAGGTTCTCCTCCGCCAGCCGGTAAATGCCCGGCACGATGCCGCAGGTGGAAAGCGAAATATGGCGCATGCTCAGGTTGAGGCCGTTTTCATCGGTGACCAGCCGCAGAAACCGCATGGCGTTGTCGAAATTATCGAAGGGCTCGCCCATGCCCATCATAACGATATGCGAGACCCGCACGCCGTTATCCCTCTGTACGGTATAAACCTGCGACAGAATTTCGGAGGCCGCGAGGTTGCGCACCACGCCGTTCAAAGTGGAGGCGCAGAATTTGCAGCCCATCCGGCAGCCCACCTGCGAGGAAACGCAGACGGAATAGCCGTATTTATACTTCATCAGCACGGTCTCGACGCATTCGCCGTCGTGCAGGCGGAATAAGTACTTGACCGTTTCATCATACTCTGAAATCAGTTTTTTTTCAATAGTACAGCCGAATATGACAAAATTGTCATGAAGCTGTTCCCGCAGCGCCTTGGGAAGGTTGGTCATGCCGTCAAAGCTGTTTTCACCGGCCTGATGGAGCCATTTGTAGATCTGACCGGCCCGGTAGGCGGGCTGCCCCAGCGCTTTGATCTCCTCCGTCAGTTCGGGGAGCGCCATGGAGAGAATGTCTTTTTTCATCACGGTTTCCTCCGGAGCAGGGCGACGAAAAAGCCGTCGCCGCCGTCCTGCGCGGGGAAGAAGGTCTTATAACGGGCCTCCCCGCAAAGGGAGCGGTAGAAGGGATCCGCCGACAGGCCGAAGTCGGGGTGTTCCGCCAGGAACCGGTCGCAGACGGCCTCGTTTTCCGCCGGATTCAGCGTACAGGTGGAATAGAGCAGCGTTCCGCCGGGCTTCACCAGCGCGGCGCAGCGACGCAGCAGCCGGTATTGCAATTCGGGAAGCCCCGCAAGCGAGGCGGGGTCTTTATAGCGGATCTCCGGCTTTCTGCCGATCACGCCCAGCCCCGAACAGGGGGCGTCGCAGAGAACCCTGTCGGCGGGGGGTAGCTTGTCAGGCAGGTCCGCCGCGTCGCCCAGCACGGTTCTGACGCTTGTCAGCCCCAGCCGCGCGGCCCCCTCTTCG
>CAMVNL010000071.1 GCA_947168785.1 uncultured Clostridia bacterium
GGCCAGGCGTTGAAATGGGCGCAGATGGCGGTAGGCACCATCAGCAGCGCGATCAGCGCGCCGATGCTCCAAAGCCTGCCCCAAAGATGGACGCTGTCAAAATAGGTTCTTTCCTGTTTTGTCTTTTTCATGCCACATTCCCCCACCAGGTCAGTGTGGAGACCGCCTCCGGCAGCACCAGATTCAGCACGACGGCGACGCCCATGGCGCCGAACATGCTGATGGGCATGGCGAAGGGCTCCAGCTTTTTGAGATTCTTCTTTTCACAGAGCGTTTCCAGCACCGTGCTCAGCACGATGGCCGTCACCAGCGTGCAGATGGACATAAAGCCCGCGTCGCCGATGGTGAGCGCCTCTTTCGTCTGACGGCCGTTGATGGCGTTGGCCACAAAGGCCGCGATGATGCCGATGAACGCGGCGGCGGAGATGATATCCCCCAACCGGGAGGTCTTTTCGTTCTTTTGCAGCGCGCCACCCACTTTTTTCTGAATGGTCTTGCACACCAGCGGCAGCAGTACCAGGGCAAAGCTGGTGCCGATGGTCATGACCCACGCCACCGCGCCGAAGGTCTTCGGGTCGGTGATATCCGTGGAAAGCGACAGGCGGGAATCCAGCGATTCCAGCGTCAGCTTTGTGGCGGTGGTCTCATAGGCCAGATTGCCGATGACGCTGAGGCGGATCCAGGGCAGCACGATGCCCAGCGCCCCCGCCAGCACGATCACCGTCGTGAGAATGGAGATGGCCGGCGCCACGCTGAACAGGGCGCTGGAGAAGATGGTGTTTTTCATCGTCTCCTTGGAAATCCCCAGCTTTTTGCCGTGCCTCCACGATTTGACCATGAAAAACACGGATTCCGCCACCACGACCAGAATGATCCCGATGGCGACGGCGTACATAAAGCCGCCGGTTTTGAAATCGCCGTTTCCTGTCATTTGTCTCCCCCTCTTGTATAGTTATCAGTCGCAAGTCGGAAGTCGGAAGTCCCCTATGGGCAAGCTCCATATTCCAACTGTACCGGCATATTATCTATCCGACTGTGATTTCAATTGCGCTCACACAACATCCTTCTCTCAGCCCGATTATACATCAGCACGGATAATCGGCTGACAGACTTCCGACTGATGACTTTCCACTGAATCGGCGCGAACGCGCCGCTATACCATTCCCCCATTGACGCCCAGCACCTGCCCGGTGATATAGGACGCCTCTTCGGAGGCGAAAAACGCGATGGCCCTTGCCGCTTCCTCCGGCGTGCCGAGCCGCCCCATGGGCACCTCGTCGCAGAAGGCGGCGATCTCTTCTTGGGTGAAGCGCTTCATCATATCCGTGGCGATAGCCCCGGGTGAAACGCAGTTGACGGTCACGCCGCTGAGGGCCGCCTCTTTGGCCAGCGCCTTGGTCAGGCCGATGACCCCGGCCTTGGCGGCGGAATAGACCGCCTCGCAGGAGGCGCCCACCTGCCCCCAGACGGAGGCCACGTTGACGATGCGGCCGTACTTTTGCCGCACCATGACGGGAAGCGCCTCACGGCAGCAATTGAAAGCGCCGGTCAGGTCCGCGTCGATCACGCGCCGCCACTGCTCGTCGGTGACGGTATCAAACAGCTGCCAGTGGTCAATTCCGGCGTTGTTGACCAGCACGTCGATGGAAGAACAGCGGGATAATACCGTTTTTACCATTTCCCGCACCTGCGCGGGATCGGTCACGTCCGCCTTCACGGGGAAGGCGTCATACCCCTTTGAAACAAGGAAAGAGGAAAGGGCAAGCGCCTTTTCCTCTGACGTATGATAGTTGATCGCTGTGCAAAAACCCTGTTCGCACAGGAGTCTGACGGCGGCGGCGCCAATGCCTTTTGCGCCGCCCGTCACGATCGCGGTCCGCATTATTCGCCGATCACGTCGCCCAGAAGGCTGATGAAACTGAACATGCCGGTGATGCCCTTGTACTCCTTATAATCGGCAGGAGGATTGATCTTATCCGCAGGCACCTGATTGGTGATATAGCCCACGTCGTTGACCGTATCGGGGTTGCCGTTGGCGTCGTAGGTGGCAAAGCGCACCAGCTTGTTGCCGTTCATGAAGAACCGGGTGGAACCGGAGGTATTGTTGTAAACGTACACCGTACACTCGGCGCCGTTGACGGTCTCCTTGGTGGTGGAGTCCGCCTTGGAGAGCTCATACTGGGAATAATCCAGGTCGGCGGAGCTGATGAGGTCGGTGGTGTTCATGCCCATGGCCTTCAGCACGGTGGCGTTGAGCTCCAGATAGGCCTTCTGGGCCGGATAGATCATGTAGGTGGTGCCGTTGTTGATCAGCATGCCCATGGCGGCGCCTTCAAAGTTGGAAAGCATATACACGCTGTTGGCGGTCACCGCCATTTCCAGCGGCAGGCTCTGACCGGAGGAATCGGTCATGGTGCCCTGAATATAGAAGTTGCCGCTTCTGAGGAAGTCAAACTCGTTGGCGTTGGTATTGGCGGGCTGCGCGGGCTGCGTCGTGCTCAGCTCGTTGGGCGCCAGCGTGGGCGTGGGCGTGGTCGCACCGCCGGGGTTTTGCTGATTCGCCGCTTTGGTGGTGGCGACGATCTCGCCGGTGTTCTTGTCACGGTAGACCTGCGTGGTCTTCACCTCGCCGGAGACGACCCTGCCGGATTCCTTATCCACATAGACCTTGGTGGTCTGCTGCTCGCCGGAGGCGTCCGTGACAGCCTCGCCCGCCGCGTTGGTCACGGGAACGTTCATTTCTTCCACCAATACGCTGGTGGTGAGCACCTCGCCGGCCTCGTTCGTCACCTGTTCGCCCGCCGCGTTGGTCACGGGAACGTCCATGGCGGAGGCGATCATCGTTTCATATTCATCCAGCGCCAACTCGTCGGAGGAGCCGGGAACGTCGATCTCTTTGGTAAAATTCACGCAGCCGGCAAACACCAGCAGCCCGATCACCACGATTGCAACGATTGCAAAAACCATTTTTCTCATTACTCTTGCCTTGCGGCGCTCCGCCACCCGCGTTGAAACGTCGGGCTGCGCCCCGCAATCCTTTCTGTGAAATAGATCGTTACAGCGTAATAATAATTATATATTATTATTACTGTAAAATCAAGCTGTTTTTTCTATTTTATTGGCGGCGGCGCTCTTTCGTCTGAAGCGCCGCGCAGCGCGAAACGATTTCGCCGACCGGCTTTCTGACCGTCGCCGGTCCGCTGCGGTTTCATCATGGCACAGCGCGCTTAAAATCACCTTAAAGAGGTCTGAAAACGGGAATCGCCCCGCCGCCGGGTGGCGGCAGGGCGTATCGCAGCTTGCGCTGACGGACATGACATGGAAGGCATCGCCGCACGAATGCAGCCGCACGCCTTGCTTGCGCTTCATTCCGTCCTATTGCACAGCTGTTTCTTCACTTAACCGTTGTTGGAAAACCCGCTGAACAGATCCTTCAGGCTCTCGATGAATTCCTTCAGCATATTGAAGATGTTTCTGAAGGTCTCCAGCAGGTTGCCGATCAGATTGATGGTGGCGTTCTTCATAACGCCCTGCACGGAAATGGTGAGGTCGCCCGTCACCTGGGAGACGTTGAAGTAGCCGTTGGCGTCCGGCTCCGCGCGGAGCTTGCCGATTTCGAGATCGCCGGTCTCCTGATTCTCTTCACCGAGATTCAGCCAGCCGTAGCCGTTGTAGATATAGACCTCATAGTTGGACATATCATAGGCTTCATCCAGATCCACGTAGAAGGAGAAGGGCTCGCCGTATTTGACGACGATGGTGCCGTCTTCCGTTCTCTGCACCTTATCGGGGAAGCGGGGCAGCACTTCGTAGCCCTCGCCGGAGGGAAGAACGATGCGCTTGGTGGTCAGGAAGTCGTTATCGTTGGTCCACTTGGCAAAGGTGATATCGCCGCCGGTGGTGGCCGTAGTGGTGAAATAGCCGGTATCCGCCTTGGCGCCGGGCACATAAGTCAGACCGACGTTATTGAACTTGATTTTCAGCAGGGAATCGTCGAACTTATCGCGCTGCTGGTTGACGGGAAGATCCGCCGTCGGCTCAATAATGTGCGCGTCGATCTTGATCTCCTTGTTCAGCGGCACGAAATAGGAGCCGCCGCCCGTCGGAACCGTCTGTTCCTCCGCACCGTCATAGCTGAACTTGACGATGATTTTGTCCGCCAGTCTCACCGCGTCGTCGTTCAGATCCGGGAAGCGCATCTGCACCATGGCGGCGGCGTTATCAGCGTCCTTCTCAATCTGAATATTGCTGCCGTGGTCAATGACGCCGCTGGCATACAGCTCGCCGAAATTCATGATCACGATAGAGCCCAGCACGTTCAGCGTGCCGCCCTTGTTGACCGTCAGACGGGCATTCGCAGGGATATACAGGGTCAGATTGGAAGGAACCGTCATGGTGACGCCTTCGGGGATCACATATTCCACGTCAGACAAAAGCTGATTGGAAGAGGTAAAGTTCGCGCTGGCGGTAAAGGTCTCCGTAGAGGAAGCCGCAAAGACCGAAACCGGCACGCAGCAGGCGATCATCAAAGCCGCCAGAAATACAGATATGACTTTTTTCATTTTATTAGCCTCCATAATTTAATCGTTCAAGATGGTTCGTCAGGCGGTCAGGAAAGACCGAGCATCTGACGGACGCGCTCAAAAAACTGCTTGATGGCGTTGAGAATGTTGCGGATGGTATCCATGATATTGGCGGAAAGGGAGATGGCGTCGTTGCTGGCCACGCCCGTCACCACGATGGTGTATTCGTCATCCACCTGCGCAATGTGGTAAACGCCGTAGGAATCAACATACGCCTTCTGCTGCGCGCCGTCCTTTTGCTCTTCAAACTTCCAGACGAAGTGCTGGGGATTGCCGTTGTCGTCGATATAGATCTCATCCGCCAGGTTTTCCAGCGTATCCTCATGGTTTCGCTCGTTCCAGCGATAGCTCTGCACCAGATAGACGGCATAGGCGGAATCGGAATATTTGTCGTCGATGGTGACACGGAACAGGAACTCATCGCCGTAGTTGAGACGCACCGTCTGGTCGACGGCGCTGATCTCGCCGTTGATACCGAATGCGGAATAGCCCTCCCCGGTGGGGATATAGATCCGCTCCTGACGCAGGAAATAGCTGTCCTTCCAGGTGTTATAGGAAGCGCCGGCGGTCCCGAGAAGCGCCTTTGGCAGGAAATCAACTGCGCCGGCAGAATCGATCAGACGGGTACAGACGCCCTGTTCAGACGTGATGGCGGCGCGGTTGAAGAGGATCGCCATTCTGTCGCCGTCGTATTTTTTCGTGGGGGCGCCGCCCGCCAGGAAATCAAACGTCAGATACAGATACTGGTTCAGCGGGACCCGCAGCATACCGGTCGACGAATTGTAATCCTCCGAGGAATAGACGTCGGCGAAATACCACTTGGGTTCACGGGGATCGTTGTCGCCGGGCATGCTCTGCAGCCGCTCATAGTACAGATCGGAAAGAAGATAGTCGAACTCGCTGCCCGTTCTGGACGTGAGATATCTGACCCGCAGCTTATGAGACGCGTCGCTGAAGCCCGCATATTTCGTTACGGCGGGGATATAGACCTCCGCAAAATAACGCTTGGCCGTCTCCGTCTCGTTGCCGCAGACGTTGGCGGAATTGACGATCTTGCCGTACTGATAGGTGACGCCGTTGTCGTCGGACCAGCATTTCGCGGTCACCTCGCCGCTGTCGATGGCGGTCACGTAACCGTTGACGGTCAGCGTGCCCTTGACGTCGAGATAACCGTAAACGTAAAGCGTGGAACCGGCGCTGACCGTCCAGGTCTGGCCCGCGTCAATCACGGCCCGCTCGCCTGCAAGCAGCTTATAGTTTTTACCGCCGCCCAGCGTAACGGAAGCGCTGTCCGCATACGTTTCGGCGTTGATTTCCACCGGCGCGGCGTCCGCCGCAAGCACTGCCACCGGAAGCAGGCCGAACATCATGACGGCCGCCAGCAGCAGAGATAGGGTTTTTTTCATTCCATGCACCTCCTGTTTTATAAAAAACAGTATTCTTATTCATGGTTATTATAAATGATTTCCGACGCAATGTCAACCGCTTTGCACCCGCGGCGCAGCGGGCGAAATATAAATTTTTCCGGCGGTTTTTTGTGCAAATTTCCGTTTTTGAAAAAGAGTTAAAAACTATTTGCATAATCTGTGAATTTGTTGTATTTTATTGATGAACAACTGTTTTCAATTGAGATATTTCCGACAAAATCAGACACGGGAGGGGATTTTATGTCCGTTCGGGTTACAATTCTGTCATCACTTGAAAAAATTTTTCCCGGCGCGCCGCTGCCGTCTTCCCATGACCGCATAGACCTGCTGCGGGGAGAACGGGGCAGCCTGCAGTTCGCCTTTGTTTCGGACGCCGACGCGCGCCTGACGGTGACCATCGACAGCCCGCTCCCCTGCCGCCTTTTTGCGGTAAAGGAAGTGCCCGTGGGGCTGGCGGTCTATGAAAACGCCCGGAACTGCACCCTGGTGAACGGGGGCAAAAGCGGCGACTATCCCGACCTGCTGATTCCCTTTGAGGGAGAGCTGACGGTCAAAGCCGGGGTGCCCGCCGTGCTGTGGGCGGAATTTACCGGCGAAGAGGCGGGGCAACACATCGTAACGCTGACAGCAGAGGATGGAACGGCCTCCGTCAGCGCGCGGGCGGCCGTCTCGGTCTCCCCGGCGGCGCTGCCGCCCCAGACGCTGCGCCACGTGAACTGGTTCCACTCCGACTGCCTCGCCACCTATTACGGCGTGGAGGTTTTCAGCGAGGACTACTGGCGGATCGTGGAGAGCTTCATGCGCAACGCCGCCGCCCACGGGGTCAATGTGCTGCTGACGCCCGTTTTTACCCCGCCGCTGGATACGGAGGAAGGGGGCGAGCGCCCCACCGTTCAGCTGGTGGACGTGACAAAAAAGGGCTATACCTATACCTTCGGCTTTGACAAGCTGGACCGGTGGATCGACACGGCCCGGCGCTGCGGCATCCACCGGTTTGAGATCTCCCACTTCTTCACCCAGTGGGGGGCGCGCCACGCGCCGAAGATCATGGCGCAGACCTCCGCCGGCTACCGCCGCATTTTCGGCTGGGAGACAGACTCCGTCTCGCAGGGGTACACCAGCTTTCTGCGGCAGTTCGGCGCGGCGTTCAGGGCCTATACCGACCAAAAAGGGATCACGGACCGCTGCCTCGTCCACTGCTCGGACGAGCCGGGGCTGAAGGACCTGCCCCGCTACCGCCGCACCGCATCGACGCTGCACGAATACTTCGGCGTCTACGAGCATATCGACGCCATCTCCGACTTTGATTTTTACAAAGAGGGGCTGATCGGCACGCCGGTGCCCAGCCTTCAGGCGGCGCCGGCCTTTGCGGGAAAGGTGCCCAAGCTCTGGACCTATTACTGCTGCGGGCAGTACAACGACGAGCTGCCCAACCGCTTCATCGCCTTCCCTTCCCTGCGCAACCGCATTCTCGGCACGCTGCTGTACCGTTACGACTGCGACGGCTTTTTGCAGTGGGGCTATAATTTCTACTATACGCAGCTCTCCCGCCGCCCCGTGGACCCCTTCAAAGAGACGGACGCGGGAGGGGCCTTCCCGGCGGGGGACGCCTTCGTGGTCTACCCCGGCAAAGACGGCGAGCCGCTGCCCTCCCTGCGGCAGAAGGTATTCTTCGACGCCCTTCAGGACGTGGCCGCGCTGAAGGCGCTGGAGGCGAAGACCTCACGGGAACACGTTCTCAGGGTCATCGAAGAAGAGCTGGGCGAAATCAGTTTCACCCATTACCCCATGGATAACGAACGCTTCCTGGCCTTCCGGGAACGGGTGACGGAGGAGGCCGCGCGATGAAAGAGGAACACAGCCGCACCGCCGCCCTGCTGGGCGAGGAAAATCTGGACAAGCTGCTGCGCGCCCGCGTGATCGTCTTCGGGCTGGGGGGCGTGGGCTCCTACGTGGTGGAGGCGCTGGCCCGGGCGGGCATAGGCGCGCTGACGCTGGTGGACGGCGACACGGTGGCCCTCTCCAACATCAACCGGCAGCTCTACGCGCTGCACTCCACCGTGGGGCAGCACAAAACCGACGTGGCCGCCGCCAGAGTGCTGGACATCGCCCCGGACTGCGCCGTGCGCACGGCGGCCGCCTTTGTGACGCCGGAAAACGTGGACGATTTTTTTGAGGGCGCTTACGACTTCTGCGTGGACGCCATCGACGACACAAAGGCAAAGACCGCCATCGCGGTGAAATGCGCGGCGGAGCGCATTCCGCTGATCGCCGCCATGGGCACGGGCCGGAAGCTGCGGTCCGACGGGTTCCGCATCGCCGATATCAACCAGACGGAATACTGCCCCCTGTGCCGGGTGATGCGCCGGAAATATAAAGAGGCGGGGCTGAAAAAGGTGACGGTGCTCTACTCCCCCGACCCGCCCGCGCCGCCGCGCTGTGACGTAAAAGAAGACGGAGGCAGAACGCCCCCGTCCAGCATCAGCTTTATTCCCTCCGCGGCGGGACTGCGCATCGCGGAGTATGTGGTCAACACCCTGATTGGGGATTAAAACAGACGGAGCGCGAAAAAAAAGACGGCAGAGCCGTCTTTTTTTGATACAACG
>CAMVNL010000072.1 GCA_947168785.1 uncultured Clostridia bacterium
CAGGGGGTCCCTGCGGGTCGTTCCCGAACGGCTGGACTGCGATCTTTACCGGTTCTTCAAAGGGGAGATCGGCGCGGTGGACGCCTACCGGGGCGAATACATGAGCGCCTATTCGTGGGCCAGCCTGACGGAAAGCTATATGGACAACGTCAATTATAAACATAATTCGCAGGGGTAAAGGAGGGCGTTCTGATGGAGAATGCGGATAAAACGGGCCTTCCCGGCGTTCAGAGGTCTCTCAGCGGCACGTCATCGCAATACGTTCCCGGCAAATTCAGAGAAGAAGCGCAGGCGTTTCTTCGGGAGCGTCTGGGCGGCAAGCTGTATGAGCAGGTCATGGAGAGCGATGAGAGCAGGAATCACCCTTACGTTCCCGCAAAAGTGTTTTTGAACGCTTCAGATTGGAAAAAATTCGTGTGGATCGAGCAGCACGGTTCGCTGCAGGGGTTCCCCCAGCAGGAAGCAGCCGGGTGACCCGTCCTGCGCATTTGAGCCTTCTAAAGGCGGAAAGGAATCGTTATGAAACAGTATGATATCGCGGCGTATATCTGGCCCTCTTATACGGGTAAGGAGCCCCGTTCCCGTCAGTTCTGGGAGCAGGGGATCGGCGAGTGGCAGACTGTGCTGAGCGCCGAAAAGCGCACGGAGGATCAGATCCTGCCCCGCAAGCCGCTGTGGGGAACGGTGGATGAGGCCGACCCCGCCGTGATGGAATTCCAGATCAAAGAGGCGCTGCGCCACGGCGTGAACGTGTTTATTTACGACTGGTACTGGTATGACCGCCGTCCGTTTCTGGAACAGTGCCTGGACGAGGGCTTTCTGGGCGCGCCCAATAACACGGACATGAAATTCTATCTCATGTGGGCCAACCACGACGCGGGCTACGCGTGGGACAAGCGGCAGTCGGAATTGGACGAGCTGGTCTGGCTCGGCTCTCAGCCCAGGGAGGAGTTCGACCGGGTCTGCCGCCGGGTGATCGACCGCTATTTTAAGCGGCCGAATTACTACAAAATCAAGGGCTGTCCCGTATTCATGATCTACGACGTGATCAACCTGGTGAAGGGGCTGGGCGATATCGACCGGACGAAGGAGGCGCTGGCCCATTTCAGAAGCCTTGTCAAAGAGGCCGGTTTCCCGGATCTCCATCTGCAGATGACGGTATGGAGCGAGGGGGGCCGTCAACGTCAGCGGCGTGGACGCCAACCGCAGCGGCTCCGCAAAGGATATCGTCGAAATGCTCGGCTTTGATTCCGTCAGCCACTATCAGTTCGTCCACTTCGTCGACTGCAACCGGGATTATCTGGAGATCCTGCCGGACGTGCAGAAGGAGTGGGACCGGCTCAGAACGGAATACCCGGTGCCGTATTATCCCCACGTGACCGTTGGCTGGGATAACAATCCCCGTTACCGCTTCCTGACGCTGCCCATCATGAAGAACAACACGCCCGAGAACTTCAAAAAGGGCCTGCTGATGGCAAAGGACTATGCCGACCGCTACAACGACGTGCCGCTGATCACCGTCAATTCCTGGAACGAGTGGACGGAGATGAGCTATCTTGAGCCGGACGACGTCTACGGCTACGGCTATCTGGAGGCGATCCGCGACGTGTTCACGGAGCAGGATCAAGCCTGACAAAGCAGAATGATATCGCAGTCGTAAACGGGGACTGTTGCGTTAACCGGCCCCTGAATTAAGGCTTCCTGAACCTGAAAACCGTTCAAGGAGCCTTTTCTATTCGGAAAAGGTGGATATGTCGAGATGAAGTTAGGCGCGCCGCAGGCATATCATGTAGCGCGGCTCCGTGAGCCGCCCGCAATGCGATTCCGATTTTTGGAACATTTGTTGTTGATTCTACTTCGGTCTTAAAAAATTGTTTTGTAAAGAACCGCCTAACGGTGGGGCGGCTCACGGAGCCGCGCTACGATGATCATCTGCTCGACAAACCGCCAGTTTGTTAACATTTCAGCACCGGATTTTTTCTTGGTCAGGACGATATAGCGCGGGGGAAAGCCACATCGCCTATTGACATGATAGGCGAATCAATGATATAATAGACGCAAACAGAAAAAGTGTCGGTTGCAATTTCATTAATTCTAAATTATAATGATTAAGTAATTTTGTGAAGGAGAAAATCGAATGGGACTTATTTCTAATATCGGCGTCGTGATGGGCAAATACGTGTTCAAGCAGTTCAACGGCTACACCTCCCACGCCATGGAAACGCAGGAGGCCATCCTGAAGATGATCATGGAACGGAACAAGGACTGCGAGCTGGGCAAAAAGTATGATTTTGCCAACATCCATTCCATTAAGGAATATCAGGACAAGGTGCCGATCTCCACGTTTGAGGATTATGCGCCGCTGATCGACCGGATGGTGGAAAACAATGAAAGCAATATCATCACCGGCGACAAGGTGATCCGTTACTGCGCCTCCTCCGGCTCCGTCGGCAAGCCGAAATTGCAGCCCAAGACCAAGCGGGACGTGTGGAACATGTACTGCTGCGGCTTTGTGGGCACCCCCGGCTGCGCCGCCAACTATCTGGAGGCCCACGGCAAAAAGGTGAAGGACCCCATGATCGGCCCGCTGGTCATGTCCCTCAACGGCCACAAACTGAAAAACGGCCTCATGTGCAACGGCGCGGGGCAGGTCCCGTTCCAGTACTTAAAGCCCATCCTCGGCGCGTTCATCACCACGCCGAAGGATATCCTCTATCCGGAGGATGAAGAGGGTACCAATATCCCGTATTTTCAGCTGCGCTTCTGCCTGTGCAACAAAAAGGTGACCTATCTCGGCTCCATGGTCATTACGCTGCTGACGCAGATGTTCGAGTATCTGGAGGACAACTGGGAGATGATCTGCAACGATATCGAGACCGGCACCATCGACCCCTCCGTCAAATGCCCGGATTCCCTGCGGAAAAAGTACGGCCATATGAAGCCCAACCCCAAGCGCGCGGAGGAGCTGCGCGCCATCTTCCGCGAGGGCTTCGACGGCGATCCCGTGGCCTTCAAGATCTGGCCGAAGCTGGTTTACGGCTACGGCATGATCGGCTCCACCCTTTCCATCTATTCCGAGAAGCTGAAGCGCTACGTGGGCGATCTGCCCATGCACAACATGGGCTACGCCGCCTCCGAGGGCTACATGGCCATGCCGGTGGAGCTGAACGCCACCGACTACGTGCTGCTGCCCCGTTCCCTGATCTATGAGTTCATCCCGGTGGACGGCGACGAAAATGCCCGTCCTCTCACGCTGGACCAGATCGAGGTAGGCAAGGACTATGAGATCATCATCACCAACTTCTCCGGCCTCTACCGCTACCGCATCCTTGATATCGTCCGCTGCACGGGCACCTATAACCAGTCGAAGAAGATCGAATTCCTCTATCGCTCCAATATGGGTCTGAACCTGGCCAACGAAAAGACCACCACGCAGATGCTTGACTGGGTGGCCGACGAGATCCAGAAGCACTTCGGCATCGAGTTCGTGGGCTTCAGTTATTATGCTGAAACTGACGTGCGTGAGGCCCACTACACGCTGCTGGTGGAGACCCCGTCGGATATTCCCACCACCCGCAAGAAGGAGATGGAGGAATATCTGGATGAGAAGATGAAGCAGGCCAACGAAAAGTACGAGAAGTACCGCAGATGGGGCATGCTCTTCGATCCGGAGGTCATTCAGCTGAAAGACGGCGCGTATCAGCGCTATAAGGAAATGCTTGTTTCGCAGGGCCGCGTCCTCAACCAGATCAAGCCCGTGACCGTCATCAATACGCCCGAGAAAAAGGAATTCTTCTTCGGCGAGATCGCCAACCGCTGATCGGCCGGCACCTGCAGTTTTACAGAAAAACGTGCGCGCGCCGCACAGGGGAGCGCCGTTCTTAAAGGATCCGAATGGAACAGATCGTTCCGGACGAATCCTTTTTTTGCTGTTATTGCGGAGATAATGATAAAAAATCAGGAGAGTACTTGCAATTTATATTAAAATGATTATATAATATAAAAAATATTATGCATTTTTACAACTGCCGGCGCCGTCAAAATGGTTTGCGGCGCGCCGGTCAAAAGGAGGTATTTGATGCATTGTCCCAAATGCGGGGGAGAGATTCCCTTCTACGATCTTCGCCCCAACTGTAAGCACTGCGGCGTCAACATCATGTACTTCTCTCAGGAGAAGCTGCTGATCGAGGACGCCAAGCGCACGGAGCTGGAGGGCGCCGCCGCGCGTATGGTCATCGCGCGCATCAAGGCGGCGTTCATCGGCAGCAAGGAGGCCATTGCCCGGATCGTGCTGACGCTCGGCGCCGTGGCGGTGCTGATGCTGCCCCTCGGTTCTGTGGTCTTCCGCACGCCATTCTTTGAACAGTCGTTTTCCGCGGGTCTCATCGGCGTCATCAAGGGCTTTTCAGACGGCTCGATGATGCAGCTGCCGGATTACCTGCAAAGCACGTTGTTCGCGGATTACGCGGCGGCCTACCTGCTGCCCCTGGGGGTGCTGGCGCTGCTGCTGCTGGTGGGGGTGGCGATCCTCTGCGTGTATATCCTCAGCTTCCTGCGGCTGACGCCCACCACGAAGGCGATGCGTACCCTTGCCCTGATCGGTGCGGTGATCGCTCTGTTGGGGCAGGCGGCCGTCATCATCTTTACGTTTGCCAATCCTCTGCCGGAGACCCCCGTGGCGGCCTTCCGGTTCGGCTGGGGCGGCTTTGCGACGGCGGCGGTGTGGCTGGGCATGTTCCTCATCAACCACATCATGCTGAAGCGGGGCATCGAGCCCGCCTACAAGGAAAACGACGTCAAGCGGCGGGAAATGCTTCACCAATACCGCGCCGGCAAGCTCGATCTTGATAAACTGACGCTGCCGGTCCTTGAAAGCGAAGAGGAGAGGGCCGAGCGACTGAAAGCGCTGGAAGAAGCGTTGAAAGCGGAAGAGGAGGGCAAGGAATTATGAGTAAGCCCATGAAGAAAAAGACAAAGGTCTTGATCGGCATTCTCATCGCCGCCGTTCTGCTGGGCGTGTGTTTCTTCTGCGTGGGGCTGTACGCGAAGAATGAGTTCGAAAAGGAAAAATCCTGGCTGCCGCTGAAGCCGCTGCCCCAGAAGGCTTCCGTCACCGAATTGCCCGACAACGTCCACGACGCTTACGAATACGTCATGCGCCTGTACGAAGAGGCGCTGCATTCCGACACGGCGGAGGGCAGCTGGCACACGGAAGTGAACCTGAGCGGCGACTATACGACGCCCTTCAAAGAGGTCGACAACGCCTTCTTCGGCCGGATCCTCGGCGGCGCCGCCGGGGCAATCCAGGGGCTGTATCCCAACGTTTCCGGCGTGAAGATGACGGACGAAGCGGCGGAGGATCTGCCGGAGATCAATCTGCAGGAGTCGGATATCATCGGATACAATTACGACCCCGACGCCCTTTTCAACCGCAAAGGTGAATACCTCTCCGATACCTACGAGATCGTCTTCCAAATTGATCCCGCCTTTGAGAACGCCGATGTGATCCGTAACGGCAGTGTTTACACCGCCATCTGCGATATGCTGAAAGACGCCATGACCGTGAACGACGTGGACCTGGACGTGCAGAGTGTGGAAATGCGGTTCCGCATCGACCGGCTGACCGATCAGCTGCAGAGCGCGGACGTCTTCCGCAGTTATAAAGTCAAAGCCGACGTGACCCTGACGGATGATTACGCCCCCCTGCTGGGCGACGCCGGGCAGAAGGACGTCACCGTCACGTTCCCCTATCAGGCGACGGAAAAGGTCAGCTTCATGTGGTACGGCCTGCGGTTCATGGTGGATTATCTGGAGCAGAAGCCGGACGATATCATCACGCTGCCGCTGGATATCCGCGTGAACGGCGCCCACGTGCAGGGCGAAGACTTCACCGTGACCTATACCATTTCCGACCCCGCTGCGCTGGAGGTGGATCAGGAAGGCACCATGACGGTGCTGAAGGAGCACGGCGTTTCCGCTACGGAGGGTGTGACGTTGACCGCCACGCTGGATTATGAAGGCAAAACCTATACGGACGATATGATCGTCTACGTTACGAAGCTGGATAAGGCGACGACAGGCGTGCGCTTCTATGAAGACGCCTTCACCATGACCGTCGGCAGCACGCTTCCGCTTCCCACGGATATCCGCGTGCCGGTCAACGAGGCAGCTGAAAGCCGCCGAGAGGAGGAATACGAGCTGTTTGTGGATATCTCCGATCCCGACGCCCTGTCGGTGGAGGTCGACAACAAGGAGCTTTACGCCACGGCGCTGAGGGCGACGGACGCGCCGGTGACGGTATCCGTCACCATGGATTGCGGCGGTCATACATATCAAGCAGAGATCCCGGTAACCATTACGCAAGGAACGGAGGCGGAAAACAATGGCTGAGGAAAAAAAGACCGGAACAGCCCTTCAGGAGAAGAGCGACAGCGGCAACGTTTTCCGGAGTTATAATTACGTCGGCACCAAGGAGACCGTCGCGTACCTGTTCAACGACTGGTCCAATACGTTCAACATCAGCGGGTATTCCGGCCGGTTCATCTGGGATGTGGTCAAGATCGACTTCGGCATCCAGGCCATCGTCGGCCTGTTCACCGGCGTGTGGGACGTCATCAACGATATCTTCATCTCCGCGGTGGTGGACAACACCCGTACCCGGATCGGCAAATTCCGCCCCTACCTGGTGATGATGCAGATCCCCCTGAGCTTCATCGGCCTGCTGTGGTGGTTCGAGCCCTATTTCTTCCCGAATACGGCGGGCACCTACATCCCGAAACTGATATTCCACTTTGTCTTCGGCGTCATCACCGAAACGGCCGGTACCTTCACCGGCATCGCCAAGGCCGGATACATGAGTACCATCACGCCCAACCCAAACGAACGGGTGCGGCTGATCACCCTGGCGGAGCTGCTCACCGGCTACATGGGCGAGGATATGCCCGGCTACATCTTCGGCTTCCTCTACGACATGGTGGTCACAGGCCGCTGGAAGATCCAGCTCCGGTCCATCTTCGTGGGCATGGGCGTGGGATGCTCTGTCATCTCCTCCATCTTTACCTTCTGGTTCTTCATGGTGACCAAGGAGCGCGTGCCCCAGACGCTGGAACGTCCCGATATCAAGGAGGGCTTCAAGGCTATCTTCCGCAACTATCCCGTGCTGCTGATGGCGATGTCTGATTTCCTCGGCAACTTCGCCATGGGCATGGGCGAGCGGGACTACTGGATCGACGTACACGGGTCCAATACGATGATCAACACAGTGCTGGCGCTGGTCTCGGGCATCTCGGGGCCGGTGGGCAGTATCTCCTACGCCTTCGTGGCGCCGCTGCGCAAGCGCTTCTCCTCCAAATTCCTGTGGGTGGGCGCCGATATGTACGGGGACATGCTCTGCCTGATGTTCTTCCTGGTGGGCATCACCAACCACAACTACAAGAAGCTCAAGCCCATGCTGATCGTCTACGGCTTCCGCGAGTTCCTCAACAAGCTCCTGTTCGGCGTGAACAAGGTCATCAACGCGGACCTCTGGAACGAAGCCATGGACTACTGTGAGTGGAAGAGCGGCTACCGGATGGAGGCCACCACGGGCGTCGCCAAGAGCCTGGTGCTCAAGCTTCAGGGCGTGGTCAAGGGCTCCATTCAGAACATCATCATGAAAAAGATCGGCTACGTGCAGGGGCTCAAGATCGGCACCCAGACCGAAAAGACCAAACGCTGGGAGTTCATCCTCTGCGCCATCATGCCCACCATCACCGGCGCGCTGGGCATTCTGCCCAAGCTCCTGTGGCCCATCAGCAAGAAAAAACGCGCCCAGATGTACTACGAGCTTTCCGAGCGCAGAAGCAAGATGGTTTCCGATTATGTCGAAAGTGTGCATTCGGACGCGCTGGCCGACGATTGATTCACGGCGAACGAGTGGTATATACAGGCGATCATTGCATCGTGAAAGGAAATACCGTTATGAAAAAAACGATTTCCCTGCTGCTTGCGCTTCTGCTGCTGTTTGCCCTGACGGTTCCCGTTTTCGGAGCGGCGGAAGCTGAGCTCTCCGTCTATTCCTCTTACCGGATCCCCTCAGGCTCCATGCGCATGACCGCTCACCGCGGCTATTCCTCCGTCGCGCCGGAGAATACCCTTCCGGCGTTCCGGCTGGCAGGGGAGTACGGCTTCTGGGGAGCGGAATGTGACACGTCGCCCACGGCTGACGGCGTATGGATCATTATGCACGACGATACCGTCGACCGCATGACGGACGGCGAAGGAAAGGTCACGGAGCTTACCTATGCGCAGGTCAGTGAAATGACCGTCGACGCCGGCAGCAACGTGGACCGCTATCCGGGCGTCAAAGTGCCCACGCTGACCGAGTATCTGGACGTATGCAAGGAATACGGTATGCATCCCGTGATCGAGATCAAAGGCAACGCGACGGTGGCGGATATGGATTCCCTGGCGGAGCTGCTTTCCGCCCGTGAAGAGATCGGCATGTTCACGATCATCACCTTCAGCCGTGATCTCGCGGCGCGTATCAAGGAGCTGCTGCCGGAAGTGCCGGTGTTTCTGCTGGTGTCTGTCGGCGAC
>CAMVNL010000073.1 GCA_947168785.1 uncultured Clostridia bacterium
ATAATGAATGATGGGCGAGCGTTGCCGTCGGCAAAGGGGGAACGGCACGCCGGCCTTCGTTCAGGTATCCGCCTTCAGCTCATCGAACATGGCTTTGACGGAGGGGGCGTTTTTGGTGAGCTTTTTGATGCTCAGGTCCTGGGCCTTGTCGTTGGCCAGCCGCAGGTTGCGGTCGGAGGAGAGCAGGTCCGCCTTGGTCTTTTCCAGCGCCTTGATGGTCTTGTCGATATCGTCGATGGCGTCCTGAAATTTGCGGGAGGCCAGCTCGTAGTTCCGGGCGAAGCCCTCTTTGAAGGTGGTCATGTTCTCCTCAAAATGAAGGATATCCAGCTGCTGGCTGCGGACGGCCTGCAGCTCCTGCTTGTATTGCAGGGCGTTCAGCGCGGCGTTGCGCAGCAGCGTGATGATGGGGATGAAAAACTGGGGACGGATCACGTACATTTTGGGATAGCGGTAGGACACGTCCACGATGCCGTTGTTGTAAAGCTCGTTGTCGATCTCCAGCAAGGAGACCAGCACCGCGTATTCGCAGCCTTTTTCCCTCCGGTCCTTATCCAGCTCTTTGAAGAAATCTTCGTTCTTGTGCTTGGTGGCGGTCTCGTCCATCTCGTTCTTCATCTCGAACATGATGGAGATAAACTCCGTGCCGTCCTCGGCGGCCTCGCGGAAGATAAAATCCCCCTTGCTGCCGGTGCGGGCGTCGTTGTCCTTTTCAAAATAGGCCCTGGGGAAGGCGGTCATGCGGATGGCGTTGAACTGGTTGAGGCAGTGCTGCTCCAGGCTCTCCCCCACCATCTTGGTGGACTGGCGCGCCTTGAAATCCTTGTAATATTCCACCTGCTCGTCCTTAAGGCGCAGCTTTTCCTCGTACTGCTCCCGCAGGGATTTTTCCTTCAGCTGCCCTTCCGTCTCACGGGTGGACAGCGCCCCTTTCAGCGCCGTGATCTCCGTGGCGCGTTCGGCCAGCTCCTTGTCCTTTTCCTGCACCGCCCGGGTCACCGCCAGCGTCTTTTCCGTCTGCGCGCCGGAGAGCTGCGCCTTCAGCCGCTCGATCTCCCGGTCCTTTTCCGCCAGCGCCTCGTTCTTTTTGCCGATGGCCGCGTCGCTGGCCTTTTCCCGCAGGGCGACGGCCTCGCTGACCGCCAGCTTCTTTTCCGTTTCGCTGCCCGCGAGCTGCGCCTGAAGCTGCTGGATCAGCCGGTCCTTTTCCGCCAGCTCGGATTCCTTTTCGGTCAGGGCGGCCCGGTGCTGCTGCTCCTGCCGCATCTTGGCGACGGTCAGGTCGCTCTCCTTCTGCCGGGCCATTTCCTGCTGACGGCGGTCCAGCTCCTTTTCAAATTCCCGGTCCCGCACCTGCTGCACGATCTGCGCGTAACCGGATTCATCCACCTGAAACACCTGCCCGCAGTTGGGGCATTTGATCTCCTGCATCGTTTTTTATCTCCTTTATCAATGGGAAAGCGGCGGTTTAATGCGGAATTCGGAATGCGGAATGTGGAATTTCGGAAATCGCTGACGCGATTTGATTGTAATTGGGCGTCTTAAAAATCAACGAGACCATCAAATCCGGACATTTCAAATTGCACGTAAACGAAGGTTCAAAATAATTCCGCATTCCGCATTCCGCATTCCGAATTCCGCATTCAATCAACGCATTCCTCTTTTCCGCCGCCTTACAGAATGATATCCTCCAGCCTTCTTTTGGGGACGTAGTGGACATCGTTTTCGTCGCGGTAATAATTGAGGTCGTCGCCGGGGGCGGCTTCCGTCAGCACGATCGTCTCATCCGGCTTGCCGAAGGCCAAGATCAGCATGGGGACCAGATGGGCGGGCAGCTCCAACGCGGCGGAGAGCCTCTCCGGGCTGAAATTGCCGATCATAATGCCGCCCAGCCCCTTTTCCGCCGCCGCCAGCAGCATGGTCTGGGCCACAATGCCCACGTCCTTCTGAAAGCGGGCAAGGTTTTCCTGCCAGTCGGTCTCCTGACAGATCACGATGAACGCCGTGGGCCGGTGGCCGGGATAGGGCAGGTGCTTTTCCGGCAGCGCCCGCGCCCAGCCCGTCAGGGGCTGAATTATCTCCAACTGGGCCTTTTCACAGGCAAGGTAATAACGGAAGGGCTGCCTATTCACGCTGGAAGGGGCCAGCCGGGCGCAATCCACCAGCTCCGCCAGCTCCTCCCGGGTGATCGTTCTGCTTTCGTCATAGCCGCGATAGCTGCGGCTCTGTCTGACAAGGTCTTTTATCATATCACTGATCCCCTCGGTCATTTTTTTACAGTGTAGCAGATTTGATCTGAAAAAGCAAGGGAGAGACGACTGACGTTTTTTCGGAACGATTTCATGACAAATTCAATTTTTCTTATTCAGCATATTGAAAAATTGTTTTGAGAATTATATAATACAGAGGGAAAAGCTTCCCGCTTCTGCCGGCTACCCAAAAAAAACAAAAAAGGAGATCAACAAAATGAAACTCAAAGTGACAAGGCTTTTGTCTGTGCTTCTCGTTCTCAGTCTTCTTTTTGCCGCATTTGCTGCCGCGGGCGGACAACCTGCCTATGAGCTCGGCGACGTTGACAACGACGGCAACATATCGGCCGCCGATGCGCGTCTTGCGCTGCGCGGCTCCGTCGGCCTTGAAAAAATGGCGAAGGGGACGCAAAGATTTCTTTCCTCCGACGTGGATAACGACGGTGAGATATCCCCTTCCGACGCCCGCACGATTCTGCGGGTTTCGGTGAAACTGGACAGCTTTTACAAAATTGAAAACGTTGAGGGATATCCCAAAAAGGACGGCGACAAAACGCTGCTGGCGTTGTTTGTCAACGGCAAACGGCTGAGCTATGACGCTTACGTCTACGGCGATTCCGGGGACGTTTACGCGCCGCCGTGCCCGATTTGCTGGTCCGCGCTCGGGATCGACGCCGTTTCCGTTTCACGTTCGATCGGCGGGAAAAACGTCGACGGCTCCTTTGCGGCCCGCATCAACGGCAAGGTGGTGACCAACCACACCGGCAGCGACAAAACGCTGGTGGGCGACGACAGCTATTCCGACCTGGTCCCGGAATACTACCACAACGATTATTATTGCTCGCTGCTGGTATTTCAAAAAGCGCTTAACGCCACGGTTGAGTTCTCACCGGACGCCTCGGCGGTTTATCTGACGCACGAAAGGGCGTATCCCGAGGGCAGCCGGTGTGATGATTTCGATCTGGATCCGGACGGGATCCTCACCTACGACGGCCCGGCCGACAACGGCTTTGTGCCGGACAAGCCCACGCCTCCCCCCGAAGAACCGACAACAGATCGCCCTGAGGAGCCCTCCACGACGCCCTCCCCCGGCCCGAAAACGACAATGTGCGTGTCCTGCGCCGGTACGGGCCGTATCTCCTGCGGCGTATGCGGCGGCTCGGGACGCACATGGGGTTCGCAGACGATCATGCAGTTCGATCCGTTCACGGGGATCATGATGCCCAAGACCGTGCCGGTGCAGGTGTCCTGCATGGCCTGTGGCGGACTCGGCGGAAGGACGTGCGTCAACTGCGGAGGCTCCGGACGCATCACCGTACACTAATACCGCCGTCTGACATCGACATGACGTTCGCAGCGGCGCACTGACGGCGACGGACGGCTTTCCGCCGCACCGACAGGGCGGAAACCCGGCTTATACCTTGACGAAAAACGCGCGGCCGTGTGGACGACACGGCCGCGCGGTACGTTATGGAATCCGGCACACAGAGGGGCGAACGTTACGCCAGCCCGATCCGCTGCTTGATGCGGGCCAGCTGCCTGCCCTTGGCGGCAAGCTCCGCATCCGTCATGTCGCCGATGTAATACATCGAAAACAGCCGCATGGCGTAGGCCACGTAATAGGAGATCTTCGCGCGCAGCGTTCCGCTCCTTTCAAAGGGGTCTTCCCCGGCCCGGTGCAGCAGTATGCGCAGCAGATAGGAGAAGGTCAGGGAAAAGATCAGTGAAATGCCGCCGTTGATAAAGATGGAGCGCACGCCCTCCACGTTAAAGCCCACCATCTCTCCCCGGAAGGTCTTCAGCGCCGCGGGGGTCAGACGGTCGGGGTGGTCAAGGAAATAGAGAAAGGCCGTCACACAGCCGAGGGTCAGGTTTTCCAGCACCTTGAACTCATAGTCCTGGGCGTCCTGAAAATACGTGTAGAAGGTGTTGCGGGCGTAACCCGCCGTTTTGCACAGCTCGCTGACGCTGATATCGGAAAAATCCTTCCGTGACAAGAGCTTGAGCGCCGCCATGCCGAAGGAATAATAGACGTCCATCGAGCCGCCGTAGCGCAGGACGTACATGCCCGCCACGTTTTCCACCAGCGAACGGTTGATCTCATAGGGCGGCAGATTGCGGTCGATATAGACCTCCGGCAGCAGGATATCCACCGTCATCGTGCTGAAAAAGCTGGAAAACAGCTCCCGGAAGACCGCCAGATTTTCCTGTATGACAAAGCGGGAGCGCTCTTGGGTGGAGAGAGAGGCGGCCAGCTGTTCATGCAGCAGATTCGCGATGCGGTAGGGCATGGCCATGCGGCCCACCCGGTAAGAGAGCAGAAACATCTGTTCCAGATTATCCCGCAGCACCCGCCAGAGCTGCAGACCGTAATGATACATGTTCTCCGGCGATTTTTCCGCGGGCACCGGCACGGAGAGAAAGCGGTCGCTCAGGTCGCGGCAGCACTCCTCATAGAGCGCGGCCACGTTGGGATAGTATTTATAGAAGGTGGCGCGGTTGACCCCGGCGGCCTCGGAAAGCCTTGTGACGGAGATCCGGTTGTAATCCTTGCGGTGCAGAAGGCTTCTGCCCATGCTGCCGCCCAGCAGCGTATGGCCCTTTTCCATGGCCTGCAGCAGCATATCAGGCTCATAAAAGCTGCAAAACTGCCGGAAGTGCGCGTCCAGCGTTTCGCCGACGCGCAGATACAGCGCCGCCTCTTCCTTTGTAACCTCTCCCGCCGAAAGCTCCTGCAAAAAGGCGCTTTTGATCCGCGTCTGGGCGTTCTGTTCGGTTTTCGCCATCTGCCGTTCACCTCTTGACATACAATAATACAGTTTATATTCTAACACAGCGGGATTCCCGTTGAGAAGCGACAGTTTTGCGCAATCTGTCCGAATCAGGCCTTTTCTTCGGCCGGCTGTCTTTTTTTCTTGACAGATCAGCGGCCCGTTTTTATAATATGAGTGGAAAAGATACCCCAAAAAAAAAAAAGAGGAGATGATGGGATTGGACACGTATGATCTCGTTGTGATCGGGGCCGGCACCACCGGCGCGTATCTGGCGCGGAAGATGGCGAAAAAGGGCCATTCCGTGCTGGTGATCGACAAGCTGCCCAAGACGAAGGTGGGCAGAAAATACGACATTTTCCACATCGAGGCGAAGGAGTTCGACCGACTGGAGATTCCCCGCCCGGCGGAGGGAGACCCGGCGTGGGCCTTTGAATTTGAGAAAAATTACAACGCCGACCCGCTGAACCGCTTTCCCAAGTGCCAGATCAATCCCATGGTGGGCCTTCACATGCACGAATACACCCTGCTGCTGGACGGCCTGGCGGAGGAAGCCGGGGCCAAGCTGCTGTATTCCTGCGAGTTTCTCGATTTCCTTTACAACGACGCGGGCAAAATCTGCGGCGTGAAGGCGAAATACCGGGGCCGGGAGAAAAAGATCGCCGCGAAGCTGGTGGCGGACTGCTCCGGCATGGCGGCCGCGGGCCGCACCCGCCTGCCCGACGGCTACGGCGTGGACAACACGCCCCTGACGGACGAGGACATGTTCTACGTGATCCTGAAATACGTGAAGCTGAAGCACCCGGAGGACTATCTGGAGGGCTCCACCTTCTGGGCCTATTACAAAGCGTGGATCGCCCCCTGCGCCGACCCCCACGGGGCCATCATCGGACTCGGCGCGTGCCACTCCTACGAATACGCCGAGCGGGTATTGGAGGAGATGGAAAAGACCGTTCCCCTGCCGGAGTACGACCTTGTCCGGATCGAGAAGGGCCGCACCCCCTACACCCAGAATCCCTCCTCCATGGTGGCGGACGGCTTCTTCGTCTCCGGCGACGCGGGCAACCTGACCAAATCCGTCAACGGCGAGGGCGTGACCTCCTCCATGGTGCAGCTCCAACTGGCGGAGGAGACGCTGGACAGCGCCCTGCGCTACAACAAGGCCACCCGCGAGTATATGTGGGAGATCAACCGGGCCTACAACGCCTCGCAGGGGGCGGAGTTCGCCCTGCTGCGTGCGCTGCTGGTGGGCGTGGTCAACGCCGCCAATTTTGAAGAGTTCCAGTACGCCTTTGAGAGCGGCATCATCAGCGACGAGCTGCTGAACGCCATGAACGGCGCTTCCATTCCGCCCCAGACGCTGCTGAACGCGGCCAAGGGCTTTGCGGGCGGCATTGCGGGCAAAAAGATCCGCTTTTCCACCGTGAAGGCCGCCGGCGCGGCGCTGAAAAACGCGGTGGAGATCATGAACCACTATAAGCGCTTCCCCTACGGCGAGGCGGGCTACGACGAGTGGGCCAAAAAGGCCGACGCGCTGTATGAGAGGATCGGTAAGATCAACTGAACAGCCCGGCGGCGGCAAAAAGCGCAGATATACAGCCCGTGAGGGATGGGACTGCTGCGTTAACAGACCCATGTTTTTATTGCGCGGCTTTCAAAAAGATGTTATAATGATGGTGGCCCGGGGCGAACAGCCCCGGGACGGATCACTGAAAAAATGGGGCGATACACAATGAACAGAACAGTCAAAGCGGTCATTTCCCTGCTTCTCTGCGCGGCGCTGGCGGTCGGCACGGTGGCATTTGCCGCAGCGGACGACGGATTGACGACGGACGCATTGCATTTTGGCAGCGACGGGCATTTTAAGATCCTGCACGTGACGGACACCCATCTGAATGCGGACAACGCGGCGAACAGCACCCGCCTGATCGCCATGGCGTGCGACGCGGAACAGCCGGATCTGGTGATGCTGACCGGCGATATTGCCCCGGAGGGCACCTATGAAAAGACCGGGGAGAGAGTGGACCAGCTGATGCAGGTCTTCGAAACCAGACAGATCCCCGTGGCGGTGGCCTTCGGCAACCACGATTCGGAGAACGGCGCATATACCAGAGAGGAAGCCATGGCTCTTTACAACGCCTATGCCTGTTCGATTGCCATCGACGACGGCGACCGCCTGACGGGCTGCGGCACCTATCGCATCCCGCTGTGCGCCTCGGACGGAAACGAACTGCGGTTCAACCTCTGGGTATTTGACTCCGGCGATTACGACGGGGAAGGCCACTACGCCAACGTGGCGGAGGACCAGGTGGAATGGTACCGGGAGCAATCCGCCGCCATTGAACGGGAAGCGGGCAAAAAGATCAATTCCCTTGTCTTCCAGCACATCATCGTGCCGGAGATCTACGACGCGCTGGAGGAAGTGGACCGCAAGACCGCCTTTTCCTATGAGCATCTCTATGAAAAGGGCCGGTATTTCCGTTTTTCCGGCAGCAACACCAATTACGGCATGCTCAACGAATACCCCTGCCCCGGTTATTATAACCACGGCCAGTTTGACGCCATGGTGGAACGGGGCGACGTGCTGGCGATGTTCACCGGCCACGACCACACCAACGCCTTCGGCGTAAAATACAAGGGGATCGATATCGTCAACTCCCTTTCCACCCGCTACAACGGCGACACCTCTTCCACCCGGTACGGCTACCGGGTGATCGAGCTGGACGAAGCCGCGCCGGACAGATACGAGACGCGCGTCGTGCGGTGGTATGACTTCGTAAACGAAAGCGCCGTCAAAGCGCTGGCGCAGGACGAAGCGGACAGAACCCTGCTGGCGGAGATCCGCTTCCGGGGATTCTTCCGGAAATTCCTGACGGATTTCTGCGTGTTCTTCGTTCAGGCCGCCACCGGCAGAAGGGTACGGTACCCGGACTGACCGCTCAGCATCCGAAGGAAAGGGAACGCCGTCCCATTCAAATCAATAAAATAAGGAGAAACGACCGTATCATGAAAAAAGAGTATAGCGGCATGCCGATGCGGTTTGCCCACACGGGCGTGACCCAGTTCGCGCCGGAAAACACGCTGGAGGCCTTTCAGAAGGCGGCGGAGCTGGGATGCGAGGGCATTGAGCTGGACATTCAGATCAGCGGCGACGGGGAGATCATCGTCACCCACAACGACACCATGGGGTATATGACCTTTGAGCGCCACCGGGACAGGCTGCGGGAAATGACCGCCGAACAGATCAAGGCGTTCGATATCCCCTACCGCGACGCCCTGAAGCTCAAATACCCGCCCTACCCCTGGACGGAGCATTACGGCGGGCGCCGCATGATCACCCCGCCCGACTACGTGGAGGACCGGGTGACGCACCTCATCACCTTTGCGGAGTTTGACGCGTGGCTTTCCACGGTGGATTACGATCTCACCGTGGAGGTGGAGTTCAAGACCACGGGCATGTGCCCCCGGATGGACGAGATCCTGGCGCAGTCCTCCAACGTGTCGCAGTACATCTTCT
>CAMVNL010000074.1 GCA_947168785.1 uncultured Clostridia bacterium
CCCGCGCGCAGGTGGCGACGATGCTCATGCGCTACAGCACGAATGAGGCGAAGTAAAATAGACTTCTCCATATAAATAATGGCAAAAGGGATAGCGGGCTTCGGCTCGCTATCCCTTTTGTGGGAATCATTCTCGAATATATGGATGATAGGTAGCGTCAAACGGGCATGAAAAAGAGGTATCGGTGCAGGACAGCGACCTTTTCTCCTTCACCCGGCAAAGGAAACTCCTGACGCCGACCTGCTCCAGCAACGAAATCGCAGAAACAGCGTTCAACCTGTTCAGAAAAAACTATCACTGGAACAAGCCCATCCGCAGCGTCGGAGTACGCGGCTCCGGGCTGGTGGAGGCAACCGACGTCATGCAGCTCTCGCTCTATGAGGACGATAAGAAGCGGGAACGCCGCGAGCGAATCGACACGACGATGGACGGTCTGCGGAGACGGTTCGGCTATCAATCCATTCAACACGCCATCATAAGAACAGACCCGCTCTTGGCGGGCATCAACCCAAAGGATGACCACACCATTCATCCGGTGGGCTACTTTGCGGGGTGATAAAGACGGAAAAGCTATATAAGCGTGAGTTTGTGCGGGCATTGGTGCTTTATGATGAAGAAGGGGGCATCACGCCGCAGAGCATCGTGGTCAACGATGAAACCTACACGATAGACAAAGTGCTGTCAAGCTATCCGGCCGCCTGCCAGAAAGCGGGCGGCGTCGGCACTTGCTATGACTGCCGCATCCGCGGACAGACCGCCAAGCTATGGTTCGATGAGAAACGATGGTGGGTTGCGTTGAAGCCGGAACGGTAGGCAACGAGCGATTGTAACACAATACAATGATCCCCACAGCGCCTGAACAGCGTTGTGGGGATCGCTTTTTTATTCTGCACAAGATTGCGTGAAAAACATTTAGCGGAAAGGTCAGCGCAGATTGACAGCCTCAATATACTTGCCGATGATCTCCGCAAGCAGCTTGTACTGTTCGTCCGTCAAAGCACGGCACTTTTCCTCTATCGCGCTGTAATTGCGCTCCGGCGTCCTGTCAAACAGAATACTGTCACTTGATATGCCCAAAGCAAGGCAAAGCCCTTTGAGAGTAGGGATAGAAAGGCCGACGACGCCGCGCTCCAGATCGGACACGAATTGCGGAGAACAATCCAGCTTTTCCGCCAACTGCTCCTGCGTCATGGATAAGCGTTCACGGGCTTCTCTCACTCTTGCCCCAATTTTAACGTTTACCTCTTTCTTCTCTCTCACTAGCTACACCGCCTTTCGCTTTTAGAATAACTAAAAGCAGCGTTGACAAACATAGTGCAATACTTTTATAATTTCTAAAAGTATTAACTTGTTTTTGCCAAAAGCGGCGCATCTATTCAAGGACGCCATAGCAAAATGCGTCCCCGTGAGGCGCAGTTAAGAAGTGGGCGGGCGTTTTTTATTTCTTGTTCAATATGTGCTCGGGAATGATCGCGGCATTGATAAGCTCCGCAGGATCGACCTCCAGCGCGTCGGCTATGTTGTAGAACGCTTCCATAGAGAACGCCCGCACCATGTTCGGCGCTTCTATGGCGCTCAAATGGGAACGACTGATATTTGCCTTCTCCGCAAGCTGATCCTGCGACATTCCGCGCATCTTCCGCAGCGCAGCGATGGCAATGCCAAGCTGAATGAATCTATCTCTGTTCTTAAAGCTGATCGGTTCTTTTGCCATTGACAACGCCGCCTTTCCTCTGCCTCGATTATAGTCTTTCCGAATTTGTCGGACAGCATTGATATAAAAGCTATTGACTTATTTATAAAGCATTATGTATTATAAACAGGTCATTTAGACTTAACAGAAAGCAAAAGAAGCATAACAAAAGCGCCGCCCGAAGGCGGCGCGGTCAGTTACTTATCGGGGACATTTGCAAACAGTTTTTTGGAGGGATTCTGGATGGACTACGAGCAGTTTTATGATCTCGTCACCGACGAGATAGATCGCATCAAGGCGCAGGACATTCTGCATGACTATCACCTTTGCAAAGCGTTAGCGGCCTGCTATGAGCTGCAAGAGTACCTTGCGGGGCAGCTCGGAGAAATGGTGGAGCGCGGTGAAATAGACGATTGTTGAGTTTGATGGGGAAATGTGCGTCTATGAGCCGGATTCCATACGCCCGTGGGTGGTTGCCGAGGACAGCGGTTATGTATTGCATTTTCAACAAATTCTTGCTATAATACAACATATTCGCCGATTTGCGCGGCGAATATGCCTCCCAAATGAACGAAATGTGTTTTCACATATGTGAAAATGGTTTACGGGTTATTCCCGTAAACCATGAACGATTCGTTATCCACAACCACAGCAGATTGCCGCCCGCACAGGCGGCGCGAAAGGAGACCCACTATGAGAACAAAACTGAAGCGGATGATGTCACTGTTCCTCGCGCTGGTTATGGTATTCACCCTGATACCGCCGGTCGCGCTGGCAGCGGTCAACCCGTCGCTTGTGTCCGGCCTCGCGTCGCTCTATGACGGCGACGAGACCCGGGCCCGGGAGGAGCTGGAAGCCCTCTACGAGGCGGGCATCATCGACGCGGACGGCAACATGGTGGCGCTGGACGTCCGCGAGGACGGCGAGAGCGTGGAGCTTGCCGCGCTCGCGCAGCGGATCAGCGCCGGCGAGACCGTGGGGGCGATCACCGTCAACGGACATGCCGCCACGCCGGAGCAGATCGTGCAGATCAGCCGGGTGGGCGACCTGCTGGAGCTGGTGCGCGCGCTGGACGGAGACGTGGAGATCACCGACGAGCACGTTGCAAATCTGGAGGCGCTGCTCGCCGGCATCGCCGACGGCAGCGTGAACCTGAGCAGTGCCATCGAGCGCGGGACGCTGTCGACGGCCTCCGCGCGGCTCCTTCTGAGCGATCCCGTGAGCACCGTCGTCAGCACCGGCAATGTGGAGGCCACAGACGGCCAGTACACCCAGCCCATGCTGGACGGCAGCGAGTATGACGCGGCATATCCATTTGACCTTCTGGACGAGAACAACAAGGCGTACTATGTGGACAGCCGGTATAACGGCGTCACGCTGGACGGCACGGTGACACTGACCTGCGATAAAACAACGGTCGATCCGGGCGGCACGGTGACGGTGAAAGCCACGCTGGACGAGGCACAGCCCCTGCCCGTGAGCTTCCACTGGAACGCCAGCGGCGCGGTGCTGGGCGACACGGTCAGCGGCATGGTGACCTGGGCGGCGGGAGAAACCGGCGACCAGACCTTCACCGTGACGGTTCCCGCAAAGGCAAGCGCAGAAGCGCCCGACGGAGAAACCGAGGAGGCGAAGGCTGCGCGCCTTGCCGGCCTGTGGAACGGCGGCCGCGCCTTCGTCATCAACG
The DNA here is from genome assembly GCA_947168785.1 of uncultured Clostridia bacterium. GTDB lineage: Bacteria > Bacillota > Clostridia > Oscillospirales > Acutalibacteraceae > RUG806. Next base: position 3,381 of record CAMVNL010000074.1, read on the forward strand.
CTGGGAACCTGAAAAACGCCGTGTTTGCCGACAATGATGACAACACGACGACGCCCCCTCCCGCCGCGTGGAGCAAGACGGTGACGGTCAGAGCAACGGATAAGCTAAACTATCCAGTGGCTACTGTTACGTACCCGGTTGAGAATGGCGGCGGGTTTACTAAAGTGGTGTGTCCCTCTAATGGATACCAACGTGGTAACGCCTATTATAAGGTCGTGGATTATATTCCGTTCGAGCTTCCCTTTACTCTGTCGGTTACGGCTACGTCTGCCAACTATACTTTATATGTGTTTCTGTACCCACCGGAGACTGCAATCGGCGGCACAATCAATGGGAGAAATCCTACAGATGGCTACAATTATTATTATTATAGTTTGGGGACTAAGTGGACTGGCGGCATGCTGAGATGGTACGGGGCAGAAGTAACACATACTTTTGAGGTTACAGGATTGAGGAAGACCAACGAATCCAAATATAAAGAAGTCCCAATTTCCAGCGTAGTCAAAAACAACCAAACGCACCTCGTAATTCTTGCGGAAACCTCGGCAGATAAAACCCCGCCTAACGTGGAGAACATTACCATCACAGGGTCCACCCCTGGGATAACCGCAAACGTGACACGCATCACCGCCTCCGCAGGGACCTATTACAGCGGAGAAATCGTTCCCATTACCGTGGAATTCGACCAACCTGTCGCCGCGAAGACGGGCACCACGCTGACGGTGAACGGGACGCCTTGCCCCCTGCTGGACGCCGCCGACACCCAGACCCAAAAGCTCACCTTCGGCTACACCGTGAAGGACGTGGATACCGGCGCGCTGAACGTGACGGCGATCACGGGGGTCAAAAACGCACTTGGCATAGAGATGACCCTGAACCAGAACATTAACAGCCTCACAAAAACGAGCTTTGGCGCGAGCGACGGTCTTTCCCTGGCCTCCAACGTCAAGCAGGGCAGCGTGGACTGGGCCAACGCCAAATACGGCGTCAGCAAGGATGGCCTGGGCCTGACCGTCATGCTGCCCCTGAATGAAAATAAGACGTGGGTGGTCAACGAGGCGGTGGCGTTCAACCCCTCGACCGCTATGCCGCTGCCCGGCCATGCCAGCGCCACGGTCACCGGGTATCTGCCGGGCGCCTACTTCTCCTGTAACGGCGGCACGACCCGCTATCCCGTCTATGTGGTTGAGGACGATAGCGACGCGTTTTTGGTCGGGCGTTTCATCCCGCCGGCGAATGAGTCCTCCGATCTGCGCTATGACACGCTGAACCTGTTCCTGACCACCGAGACCCTCAACAAGAACACCTCGGCGGACGTGACCAAGTATCTCCCCGCGCTGAGCGCGGTGACCGACGAGGGCTATGAAAAGGAGGACTATGCCGACGCGGGCGTGGTGATGGGCCGGAGCTGGTCCTATTACATCAAGGGCGGCGTCCGGTTCGAGGAGCTTGGGATCACGGGCCGCTCCGGCTACGACGTTGAAAGCTATGACAAAACCAAGGACACCAACTACGACGCAACCTACAACACGCTGAAGCTGGACGAGACGCACTATGTCCTCCTGCGCGACGGGCAGAACCCCGCGCAGCAGTACGACGTGGAGGTCGTGGCAAGCGGGGCGTTTATGGACGCCGTCAAGAACGGTATCCGGGCGGAGAATCCGTCCGACCTGACCCTGGGTTATCAGTGGAGCGGCCGCCAGAGCTTCAGTTATACGACCCCCGCCAACTTTACCTGGACCAGCAGCAATACGAACGTCGCCCGGATCACGATGGGCGAGGATGGCCTGGGCCATATCAGCTTCACCGGCGGGAGCGGCACGGTCACCTTTACCCTCACCGTCCAAAACGGCGGGCAGCCCTTTGACCTGGCCACCAGGACCCTGCGGGTCATCGAGGGCAAGGACCCGTTCCTGAGCATCCCGACCTATTCCCAGGTCGTCCCCACCCTGACGGGCACCGATACCGACGTGCTCTTCGCCTCCAACGTGACGGTGCGGAACGCCGCGGTGGGTCAGGACACCACCTTCACCGCGAAGCTGTTTGCCGCCCAGAAGAGCGGCGGCGGATACGCAAAAACAGGTGACACCGCGCTCTGGACCGAGAGCTTCACCAGCACCACGGCAAACACCGTCACCCACATCACCGTCCCCGGCGGGCAGCTTTCCGCCCCGGGCGTCTACGCCATGGAGATCAGCACAAGCTATGCGGGCGGCAACGTGACGGTGGGCGATGGAACAGACGCCAGCGTCTCGACGAGCCCGGTCAACGCCCTGAGCGCCACCGCCTATCTGACGGTGAAGCAGGGGCCTGTCAAGGTCACGCTGAACAAGCTGAATAGCTACTCTGTGACCAGCGACAAGGTTCCCGCCTCCCTCGGCTATACGCTCGCATCTGCCACAGGTACACCGCAGGTCGAGTACACCATCCAGAAGTCGGGCGGCACAGCGAGCGCGAGGACAGCGCCCACAACCCCGGGCTCCATCCCCTTCTCGGCAGGCACCCCCGCCGGCTTGAAGGACGTCTATACCGTCACGGTCTACGCCCGGAACAGCGGGGACGAGCCGTGGAGCGTGGACTCCCTGCTGCTGACGGTCTATAACAAGGATATGCTGGACATCATCATCTCGGATGTGGTGGCCGGGGCCATCGGCGGCACCACCGGCGGCGCGGGAACTGTCGCCGACGGCACTACTGTCAAGATGGACAACAGCGGCAAGCTGGCGGAGCGTTACGGCATTGTTGAGAACTCCCAGACGGAGAGTGCCTACAAGCTCAACTTTACCGATTTCAACGCCCTCCGCACCGACATGAGTCTGCAAAAGATCATCTCGGCCAACTACGGCTCGGGGGTCTGGGGCCTGCTGTCGGACAAGATGAAGTGGGCGTCCTCCAACCCCGACATGGTCTCGGTGGACTATAAGCAGGGCGGCATCTATTCGGATATCCGCAACTACGACTACATTTATTACGCGCCCGACACGGACTTCCTGCTTGCGGGCAAGGGCGAGACGGCGGCGAATGAGAAGGTCACCATCACCGCCACCCATGCCAACACCGGCATGGAGGCCAGCTTTGACGTGACCACCCAGACCCTGGACAATGAGCTGTATATGTTCCAGTTCCTGCCCAAGGCGGAGACCGAGGTGGTCTATACCAACGGCGACGGCGTCAAGCGCGAGCTGAAAAGCAACGACCAGGGCGAGCTGGCGGTCTATGAGCCCAGCGGCATCACCAGCACCGTGATGGCGAAGTCGAAGAAAGACGGCGTCACCTACGTGGGCCCCCTCTACCCGGAGGACCTGGTGAGCGGCGAGCGGGACATCGGCGCGCTCCAGCTCTACCCCTGCAACACCATGAAGCTGCGGGCCATCGGCAACGCGGTCCTAACCTTCTCCAAGCCGGACGGCAATCCCTATACCGGCTCGGTCACCATCCGCGCCGGCGTGTACAAAAACGGCGAGTACTGCCCCAACGCGCAGGTGCGGGAGGTCAACGGCGCATCGGCCATCCAGAGCGGGCGTGTGGACTGCACGACCACGCTGACCGACGGCAAGCTGACCGTCGGGTTCGACCCCGATCAGTTCAAAAATGCGTCCAAAAACGAGGTTCTCCAGCCCGGCGACAAGGTGTCCTATGTGATCGAGTACCGCTTTGGGGACGGCAGCACCTACCGCCCGGGCTACGTCCGCCTGAACGTGGCCAGCGATTCCAAGGCCGATGTAAAGGCGGCGGATTCCCTGATCCAGCTTTATGCTGTCAGCGGAGCCAAGGATCAGCCCCAGATCTCCAGGCAGATCATGCAGCAGTACTACGGCGCGACGCCCACGGGCTACACCCGCGACGTGACCGGATATACCGAGAGCATCGGCGTCTCCCCCCGCTTCGACAAGACCGAGCTCTATACCACCCTGTCCCTGCCGAGCGAGGAGGTCACAGTGGACGAAAACGGCTACGCGACCTATACCGCCAAGGATGACTTCGGCATCACGCTGCATATCGCTTCCTCGGGCAAGCTGCTTACCGGACAGACCGGCATCGAAACCAGCAAGGATACCCAGGCAGTGCAGATATTGGAGCTGAGCGCACTGGACAACGCCCCGCTGTTCGTCTTCCCCTTCTCCTCCATGCCCATGGCGCGGAGCGTCTACACCATGACGGACGCCATTCTGAGCCAAGACGGCGTCACCGATCAGGGGGATACCCCCTCGGCCCGCGTCAAGGCGCAGATTGTCCGGGGCAGCCTGACCATCCGCAGCGATACCCTGCCCTTCGGCGTGTCCAATGTGACCCATCAAAAGGACCTGTCCAAGCCCGACGGCGGCGCCACCGTGATCGCCGCGGAGGTCAAGGATGATCTCAAAAAGCAGATGGACATCGGCTCGGTTTTCCAGTCGGTGAATGTCAATGAGATGCTGAAAGAGGGCTTCGCCTTCCTCGGCGGCCTCTCCGGAGTTGCCGGCAGCGACCAGATGTTCAACATGATCATCATTCCCACGGAAGACCCCGCGGTATTCCGCATCGCGGTTCTGGTGGGAGGCAAAGAGCTGGAAAATGAGAACAGCAAGGACGGCGTGTCCGTCAATTACGATCCCAACACCCTGGCCGAGGACATCCAGGAGTTTGAAAAGGCCCTGTCCGACGACGATGACGACAGCAACGGCGAGGGCAAAATCGAGTTTAGCGTCTCCGGCGCGCTGTACCTCACCGCCAAGTGCGACATTGCCAACAACCGGTGGGACGTGGCGTTCACCGGCGGCAGCGTGGGAACGGGCGTCAAGGGTGAGTATAAGTGGTCACAGAACTTCCTGTGCGGCCCGATCCCGTTCTTTGTGGAATTCAAGGCGGGCTTCGGCGCCGAGATCGAGGTGAGCTTCGTCGACAAGGATGAAGCCAGGGCCATGCTGCTCGATACCACCCTCAGCCTGTCCCTGGAGGCTTTCGCGGGCCTGGGCTTCGACCTGTCCATTGTGGCGTTCAAGCTGGGTATCTTCGGACAGATCGGCGCCGCGGTCAACTTCCAGTATTTGACACAGACCGGAGAAGAGGATATGACCGGCACCAAGCTGAGCATTGACGGCGAGATCGGCATCAAGATGGAGGTCAAGATACTGCAAGCGAAGCTGAGAAATCAGGAAATGGAGAATC
>CAMVNL010000075.1 GCA_947168785.1 uncultured Clostridia bacterium
GAGGAATACGGCACGGATATGGCCGACGTCCTCAGCACCGACGTGATCATCTGATTCCCTGATACACACAGACAAAACAAGGATCCCCGACGATTTCGGAGATCCTTGTTTCGTTTTTGCGATATAACGCACCGACGGCGGGCAACGCCGGTTGTTCTTTGTTTCGCGGTCGTCCGCTTCTGTCATCCGCCCAGCCGTTCCGCGATGGAGGTATCCGTCAGCAGCGTGTTGGCGTTATACAGCCACAGCATATCCGTGACGGTCTCCCGTTCCATCAGCTGGTCAAAATTGCCCCGATAGTAACGGGGATCCACCATGATGACCGTTTTGAAATAGGGCAGCAGCATCGGCACCAGGCAGTTGGCGTAGGAGTCCTTCACGATCAGCAGCTCCCGTTCGGAGTCGGCGTCGGTTTCAATGCGGATCTGGGCGAAGTTGCCCCCGAAGAACACCTCATACCGGTTTTTCTGCGACAGCTTCGACTGGTCGAACACGGAGGGCCGCGTGATCTTTTCGTCGGTATAGTTCACGGTATAATTCAGCTCCGTGCCGGGCACGATCACGCTGATGGTGTCCTGCGCCCGGAAGAACCCTGCCGAAGAGGCCAGTGTGCCCTGAAAGTCGCTGCACACGGGGTAGGAGATATAGCTGCTCCCCCGGGTGTCCAGCCCCATCGTCTCCGCGATCCTGCGGAAGGCCAGCTCCGCGCCGGCCGTGGTCCAGTGGTGGTCCGTGCGGTAATACAGTCTGTCCCGGTGGCCCGCGTCCTTAAAGGCGGCGCACAGGTCCACGGAGGTGATCTGCGGCAGCGCCTCATAGATTCTTTGGATCTGCGCGGTCTGGTCCTGCCGCGGCGCGTTGTGCGGCAGCAGCTCCGGCAGCACCTCGCAGGCGTTGGGCGCGACGGCGATAAAGGAACGCACGTCCGGATACCGCCGGGATACGCTGTCTATGGCCCCGAGGGTGGCGCTCATCCGCTCCTCCTCGTAGGCGGCGGGTTTTTCAAACAGAAAGTGCTTTTTTCCGATATAGACGTCGTTGCGTTCCGACTGGCCGCAGAAAATCGCGATATAGGTTCTGGCGCGGACGAGCCTGTCCCGCAGCGGGAACTGGTCGGAGAAATACGTCTCCGCGTCCTTCATGAATTTGCCGTCGGCCAGCGAAGAAAACGTCAGACGGGGCTTGCCCGCCAGCCAGCGGTTCTCATTTTCGCTGTAGGCTTTATCCTGCCCCGTCAGCGAGAAAACGCAGCCCAGCAGCAACACCAGCGTAATGACCAACGCGGCGGCGGTCACGCAAACACGGTCCGTCGCCTTCTGCTGACGGCGTCGGCGCGCGGCGCGGTCCGACGCTGTTTCGTTGGGTTGTCTTTTGTCTTCGTTCATCATTAAAACCGGAAATACAGAAACGGGTTATAGGTTTCGCTGATCATAAAGATCACGCACAGAATCAGCAGCAACGGCAGCGCAACGATTTTCGCGCGGCTGACGACGCGGGGGGAGAGCCTTGACAGGGGCTTTTTCCACAACGTCGTCGCGGCCAGCGCGCCGCAGAGCATCACGGGCAGATTGGTGGTGAACAGATACCTTGCGCTGGCGTCAAGCAGGCCGTGGAAGCCGCACATGGAACCGAGGTAGGAGACCGCCTCGGTGAGGGTCGGCGCGGAAAACAGCACCCAGCCGACGGCCACCGCCAGCAGCGTCAGCGCGTGGGCGGCGGGGCGGGGCAGCTTTTTCAGCGCGTTGCCCAGCAGGTATTTTTCCGCCGTCAGCAGCACGCCGTAGTAAACGCCCCACAGGATGAAGTTCCACGCGGCGCCGTGCCAAAGGCCCGTCAGCAGCCATACCACCATCAGGTTGCGCACGTTCATAAGCTTGCTGCAGCGGTTGCCGCCCAGGGGGATATACACGTATTCCTTGAACCAGGTGGAAAGGGAGATGTGCCATCTGCGCCAGAAATCGGTGACGTTCTGCGCCATATAGGGATAGTTGAAGTTTTCGTTGAACCGGAAGCCGAACATGCCGCCGAGGCCGATGGCCATGTCGGAATAGCCGCTGAAGTCGAAGTAGATCTGCAGGGTGTAGCAGGCGATGCCCGTCCACGCCCCCAGCAGGCCGGTGGCGGCGGCGCCCTGCGCCTGAACCGTGCTGTAGACCGCCCCCAGGGTGTTGGCCAGCAGCAGCTTTTTGGCAAGGCCCACGGTGAACCGGGTCAGCCCGCGGGAATAGCGGTAGAGGCTTTCTTTCCGGTGGGCCAGCTGCTGTTCCACGTCGCGGTATTTGACGATGGGGCCGGCGATCAGCTGGGGGAAAAGGGTCACGTACAGGGCAAAGGACAGCAGATCCTTCTGCACCCGGATCCGGTCGTGATAGAGGTCGATGACGTAGGACAGGATCTGGAAGGTGTAAAAGGAGATGCCGATGGGCAGCGGCAGCGGGAAGCGGCGGAGATTCAGGTGGAACCAGGCGTTGAGGTTCTCCGTCAGGAAGCCGAAATATTTGAAAAAGCCCAGCAGGGCAAGGTTGAAGACGACGGCGAAGATAAAGGCGGTTTTTGCCCGTCGGGCGTTCCCCGCCTGTCTGGCAAGGTCGATATCCCTTCCGATAAAGTAGTTGAACAGAATGCTGATCACCATCAGCACGATATAGACGGGCTCGCCCCAGGCATAAAAAACCAGGCTGGCCGCCAGCAGGATCCCGTTCTTGACGGTCATGCGTCGCGTCAGCGCGTGCCCGATCACGTAATAGGCTGCCGTGACCGCAGGCAAAAAGATAAAGAGAAAAACGGTTGAACTGAAGACCATGCGTGTGACGACCCCGGAAAAGTGTTACAGGTTGTGTTTGAAAATCTCGTACAGCTCGTCGGCGTTTTCCGCGGTGCAGTAGAAGACCGCGTTGCCGCTGACGGCGATGATGCTGTTTGACAGCAGCGCGTATTGCTTCGGCGCGTATTTCTGGTACAGCGTCCGCTGCTCTTCCACCCGTTTCTCGATGGCCTCGCGGAATTCCGCCCCGTCGTTTTCGTCCACCAGCTTGACGATCAGCAGCTCGGAAACGTCCATCACGCTTTCATTGGCATAGAAAACAACGCCCTCCGTTTTGTCGGGGGGGAGGTTGAAGAGCTCCAGCGCGGATTGTTCCGACTCCTTGGTCATAAAATCCGGCGTGATAACAGAAGAAAAAGGCGCGCCGAGCTCGGCGGCCGTTTTTTGCGTGCCGCCGATATGCGCGCCGATCAGTACGATGATAAAGACGATCAGCACCGCGACGCAAATCAGCTCCGCGGTCCGGTATTTTTTTGCCGCCGTCATTTTTTGTTCACTTCCGAAATGAGATAGGGGAGATATTGTTCCGTATAGAAGGACTTGGTGGGATGGATCCCGTCCCCGTCGTAGTAATCCTTGTCAAAGGTCTGCCACAGGGCGGTAAAGTCAAGGTAGGTCACGCCCAGGTCCGTTGCCATCTGCCGCAGTTTTTCATTGTAAAAAGAGACGTACCGCAGATAGGGCTCCGATTCGCAGGCGAAATCCTCCACCGGGAAGATGCTGTCCACGAAAATCACCGTCTGGGGCAGCCGCTGCTGCAGTGTGCGGACAGCTTCCGCGTACCGGGCGATGAAACCGTCCGCGTTTTCCGGCACGTCCAGCTCGTTTTCGCCGTAGTGCAGGATCAGATAGGCGGGGGCCTGCGCCACGATGGCGTCGATGGTGTCGGAAAGATAGCCGACGCCTGCGCCGATTTCCGCGATCACCTGGTCCGCGTCCAGAATGTTATACTCCCAAATGGCCTTCACCAGGCTGTCCCCGGCGATGACGATATCGCCGAAGGCCTTGCGGAAATTGCCGTCCTCGATCACGTGGTGGGGCTGGGTCGGCGCTTGCGTCAGGTCAGACGTTCCCTGTTCGGTGGGCAGGGCGGTCTGTGGGGCTTCGCTCTGCCGTTCGGCCACGGCAGCCTCCCGGGAAGAGAGGTCCTCCGCCTCCAATGACGTCAGGTACGCGAGCCCCTGTTCCGGGTCGATCGGCTTTGCTTTTTGCGGAATAAATAAAATAAAAAAGCGAACGGATAAAAATACGATCGCCGCGATAGCTACCAGCAAAATGCCGATTTTTATTTTCTTCCCCATGAAAACGTCCCCATCCAAGCAGTCACAGAACAAAAAAACGGCCGCCGAAACTGCCCGCGGCGCGGTTTTTATCCTTCTGCTAAAATTATACACCTTGCGACAAAAAAAACAAGATGGTTCACGCAATTTCATGAAAAAAATTTTTGTGCCAGAAAAGAAAAAAGCGGCGTTTCCATTCCCGCCGCCCGGATCGGTCGGCGAGATCGTGTTTTCTGTGCAAAGGATATCTCGCACGGCCCGACGCCGTTCATACGAATCCCTGATGAAAAGACGATACGCCGGATCATCACGAATAATTGTGTGATTGAGATTCAACAACACGTGCGGTTGTGTGATTTCCGGTAGCGAGGCCCCTTAGTGCCGCTCGTGACGTAAACAACTTTTTGGCCAACCGGAAATCGGGGATTGTCAGGAAAAAACGGCTCAGCGGTTTTTTCAGGTTGCTGAATGTATCTTTGGCAAATAGCGGCACTGAGGTGCCGCGCTGCCGGGGGAATTTTGTTGCTTCGGCAAATCCTCTCTTTTCAATCGTAAACGTAAAGCCCCCGGACGCGGGATGCGTCCGGGGGCCGGTTTGTGTGATAACGGTCACGGTCACGTGGTCTCTTCGGAGATGCTGGTGATCAGCTCCTCCAGCGCCTCGTTGGTCTTGTCCTCCTTGGCAAGCAGCGCGCGGCGCTCGTTCAGGGCGATATACATCTTTTCTCTCTTTTCTCCTACGAGATCATAGAAGAAATAGGGGATGATGTTGACGAAGGTGGAGATGGTGCCGAGGCCCCGGTACAGGAAGAACACCTTCTGGTAGATGATCTTGCTGCCCTGGGCCCAGGGACGCTGGGGCAGGGTGGTGTCGTAGCCGCTCCACTTGATCATGGCCAGGCCGAAGGCGGTGCGGATGGGCCGGATCAGCTCACCCAGCAGCTGGGCGAAGATGCCGATGGTGCCGTCGGGGCGCTCGCCGGTCATATACTCCGTGTAGTCGTTGATCTCTCTGCCCACCTCCGCTTCAAACACGCTGGCGGGGCCGTTGTTGACGGCGTCCACCGTCAGGCAGATGAAGGAGACGATGCAGATGAACAGGCGCTTATCCACAAAGGGGATGGTCAGCACGCACATGACCACCTTGGTCAGCAGGTCCCACAGCCGCAGGGTGATGATGGCGGAACGGTTGTTCTTGAATATCTTTTGGAACTTCGGGATAAACGTCAGACTCAAGGGGTTGACGATGTTCTGCCCCAGCTCCACGAAGAAGTTGGAGATGGAGCCGGGCACCTTGTCGCTGCCGAAGATCTCCAGATGCGTGGTCACGTCCCAGGAATAGCCGCCGCTGTTGATCCACATGGTGGAATAGTTGGCGATGGTGTTGCGCAGCAGGTACTTGTTCTTGAGCATATAGAACAGGGACTTGGTGAGGGGGGCGGGCTTGGGCTGCAGCATGATGCGCTCCTTGCAGTGGATGGCCATGCTCATGTTGCCGATGACGCCCACGGACCCGGCGAAGATGGCCACCACAGCGTACATCATGGACATGGAGACGTTGATATAGCCGTGCTCCGTAAAGTCGATGATGGGGGCGAAGAACATATAGATGATGCCGGCGCCTGTGCCGCCGATGTACTGCTGCAGCAGGCCCACGGCGATACGGTCGCCGGGGTTCACCGTCTGCATGGAGAGCATGTGCATCCGTGGGATGCCGTAGATGGTGGAGAAGGTCTCCTGGATGAACAGCATCAGAAAGACGAAGGCGATCTTTTTCGGGTCGTTGGCGTTGGCGGTGCCGAAGAACAGGCCGCCGCAATACAGGATGACGGTGGAAAGGTAGAAGGGGGCGGCGCCCAGCAGGATGTAGGGGCGGGCCTTGCCCCAGCGGGTACGGGTGCGGTCATACAGCGCGCCCATCAGCGGGTCGTTCAGGGTGTTGTAGATGCTGATGAGCATATCGATGATGACGATATAGGTCAGGTCGATCTTCAGCACCTTCACAAAATACAGCATCCGGTAGTTGTCCAGCGCCGCCATCAGCTTGGTGGCAAGGTCTGAGATGGCGGGGAAGGCCATCTCTTTGGGGCTCAGCACGCCGGTGTGGAACATCCGGGTGGCGAGGCCGCTGTATTTGTTCAGCTTTTGCTCGGAGATATTCGCTGCGGAGTTGTCCTCCGCCGAAAACACGCCTTCCACAAAAGACTTGTTGTTTTTCTCTTCAGCCATTCTCTGTCAACCTCCTTACTCTACCGTTACTTCGCAGGACGAGCGGTACCAGCCGTCGTCCGACAGGGCGTACACCGTGGCCGTGCCGGGGGCGACGGCGGTGACCGTGCCGTTTTCGTCAACGGAAGCCACGCTCTCGTCCGTGGTGTACCAGGTCACGGTCTGCACCGTGGGCTTTTTCAGGGCAAAGCCCTTGTTGTCGCTGGCCACCCTCGCGGTCAGCGTCTCCGTGCCGCCGGTGGACAGCTTCAGCTTGTGCTTGTTGATCTGCATGTATTCCACAGAGACCTTCACGGTCACGTCGCAGGAATCGGAATAGGTCTTGCCGTTGAAGGTGAAGCTGGCGGTGACCGTGGCTTTGCCCGGCTCGCTGCCGGTCAGCTTGCCGGCCTTCACGTAGCCCTTTTTGTCCACGGTGACCACGTTATTGTCTGAGGAGGTCCAGGTGATCTCATATTGCAGCGGATCGTCGCAGATCCGCTCCGCGGTGATCTGGTCCTTTTTGCCGGGGGCCAGCGTCAGCTCGTGCTTGTTCAGCTCCATGGCGGGCCAGGAGAAGGTGAACACGGTCTCTTCCGTAAAATCGGCGGAGCAGGCCGCCTGTGTGAATCCGCCGGGTCCGGACAGCTCGTTCAGCGTCGCCGCGGCGGAGGCGCTCACATCCTTGTGGTACGCCAGCTCCTTCAGCTCGTCCGTCGCCCGGTTGACCCGGAAGCGGACCGTCAGCCCGGTGACGTCGGCGGTCACGTCCGACAGGGCAGCGAATGGGTCGATTTCCGGCTGCACCGTTTTCAGGATCTCATCCGTGCCGGGGGTGAAGAGCCGGGCGGCCAGCTCCGCGTCGTTTTTCAGCGTCACGGTAAAGCTGTAATCGTCCCGGTAGTGCATCTGGTAGGGGAAGTCCGAGCCGCAGACCTCGCAGGCCTCCACCGGCTCGGTGCTCTCCTCGCCGCAGGATTTGCACTTGTAATAGATATAGTCGCAGGTGAAGCTCTCGATATCGGCGGCGGTAAAGGCGGGCTTCCAAAGGAAGTCGCTCACGTCCTCGCCGTAGGCGGTGTCGATCTTTTCAACGCTGTCGGAGACGGCGTCCTCCGCCGGGTCGGCGAGGAACCGCAGCGTATCCTTCAGCGCGTCGGGACCGTCCGTTTCAATGGAATCGTCGTCCACACGGAATTTCCATTCCCGGTGCAGGGCGGGCTTTTCGGCGACGGCGTTGTCCACCACGCCGTTCAGGTAGGCGATCAGTTCTTCGCTGCTTTCCGGGACAGCCGTTTTTCCCTCCGTCAGCACTGCGGGCGGGAAGGTTCCCTCCAGATTCAGCAGCAGCGTGATGCCGTAGATGAAGCCCACGGCGAAGATCAGGATCAGCACGGAGATGACGATGGGGTACATCAGCTTGTTCTTTTTTTCCAGCTTCTCTTCCTGCAGCTGCAGCGCCTCTTTGTCAGGCATCGTTACGTTGACGTCGGCCATCTCACTTCGCCTCCTTTTCATGGGCTTTGCGGTAGTCTTCCTGCTCCTGGGCGATCTCCTCGTCGATCTTCCGGGTCTCGGCGGTTTCCACGATGGGCTGGGGCAGCTTGTCAAGGTCCAGCTTGCCGGCCTTCAGCTCCTTATAGAGCTTCGCCCGCTCTTCCATGCCCTCGGCGTAGACCACCGGCACGCCCTTTTTGTCAAGGAGCAGGTTCGCGGTGGCCACCGCGGCGAAGGCCACGACGGAAACCAGCAGGCCGAAGCCCTTATGCACGGCGAACACCGGATCGTTCGCGTTGGGGATCAGGATCAGCGCGGCAACGGAAACCACCGCCCCCGCGCAGGAGAGCCCCGCGATGATCTTCTGCATATTCTTCACGCTTAAAAAGCACAGGATCGTCGCCAGCAGCACGATCACGGCGAAGGCGGCCGCCGCCAGATAGGCGAACAGGCCCCGCCGCAGCGCGTCCAGCACCGCCCCGGACAGGTCGCCGGAGACGCCGGTCAGGTAGCCGAAATCTTTCCCGGTGAACAGGCCGATCAGCCCCATCAGGCTCAGGTCGGTCTTGCTCTCGTAAAAGGGCAGCAGGATCGAAACGAATCCGCTGTGTACCAGCAGCTAAAGCGCCGGCAGGATCGAAACG
>CAMVNL010000076.1 GCA_947168785.1 uncultured Clostridia bacterium
GCTGACCGCCGCCCACATACAGGGTCACGCCGCCGTCGGGTTCCACGCGGGCGCCGTCCTCCGTCACGGCCTTGAGCCAGAAGCGGTCCACGGTCACTTCCACGGTCTTCGTCTCGCCTTTTTTCAGATACACCGGGGCCAGGCCGCAGAGCTGGCAGTTGGGGGTCGTGGTGCGGCTGTCGGTGAATTTCGCGTAGCACTGAACCTTCTCCCAGCCGTCAACCTCACCGGTGTTGCTGACGGCCACCGCCAGCTTGACGGTATTTTCATCGCAGGAGACGATCTCCGGTTTGCCGTAGGCGAACGTGGTATAGCTGAGGCCGTAGCCGAAGGGGTACAGGGGCTTTTCGGTCATATAGCGATAGGTGCGCCCGGCCATGTTGTAGTCCTCCATGGGGGGCAGGGTGTTGTCGTCGCGGTAGAAGGTGATGGGGAGCCTTCCGCTGGGGGAGAACGCACCGGCGATGGCCCTTGCCACGGCAAGGCCGCCCAGCGCCCCGGGGTACCAGGCGTGGAGCACCGCTTTGGCGTGGTTCCTCACCTTTTCGCCCAGGTCCGCGCAGGAACCGCACATCACCACCACGATGACGTTGTCGCACACGTCGCAGACCGTCTCCGCCAGCTTCATCTGGCAGGCGGGCAGGCGCATGGTTTTGCGGTCGCCCCGGTCGGTGAACTCGTTGTCATAACCCAGCTCTTCGCCCTCGATATCCCGGTCAAGGCCCAGACACAGCACCGTCACGTCCGCTTCGCTGGCTGCCGCCGCGCCCTCGCTCTGCAGGTCCTTGAAGCCGTCCCAATAGCCGCCCTCAAAGACGGGGCTGCCGTCAGCCACGAGGATCTGTGCGTCGGGGAACTCCCGCCGGATGCCGTCCGCCACGGTGACGTATTCCGCCGCGTGGCCGTGGTAGTTGCCCTCCAGCACCGTGCGGGACATAGCGTTGGGGCCCACCACGGCGATGGTGCGTTTTTTTGACTTATCCAGCGGCAAAAAGCCGTCCTTGTTTTCCAGCAGCACAATGGTCTGCTCCGCCGCCCGCAGGTTCAGCGCTTTGGTCTCCTCCCGGCCCAGCACGGAATAGGGGATATCAGCGTAGGGGCGGTTCTCCTCGAACTCGCCCAGCAGCGCCCGGATGGTGAACAGACGCTCCGCCGCCGCGGTGATCTCCGCCTCGTCGATCAGGTCCTGTTCGTAGGCCTCCTTCAGGTGAACGTAGGCGTCGCCGCAGTTCAGCTCGCAGCCCGCCTTCAAAGCCATGGCCGCCGCGTGGGGCAGGTCCTCGGCGCAGTGGTGGCCGTTGCAGATATCGGTGATGGCGCCGCAGTCGGAGACGAAGTAGCCCTCGAACCGCCAGTCCTCCCGCAGGATCTTCATCAGCGTTTCGCTGGCGCAGCAGGGCTCGCCGTTGGTGCGGTTATACGCGCCCATGACCCCGGCCACGCCGGCCTCCACCGCTTTCTGAAACGCGGGGAGGTAGGTCTCCGCCAAATCCTTTTTGCTGATCTTCGCGTCGAAGCCGTGGCGCTTGCCCTCGGGACCGGAATGCCCGGCGAAGTGCTTGGCGCAGGCGGTGGCCTTATAAAACTCGCCGTCGCCCTGCAGGCCTTTGATAAAGGCGGACCCGATGGCGGAAGTCAGGTACGGGTCCTCGCCGTTGGTCTCCTGCCCTCTCCCCCAGCGGGGGTCGCGGAAAATATTGATGTTGGGTGCCCAGTAGGTCAGCCCCTTGAAAATGCCCCGGTCGCCGTACTGCACGCTCTTGTTGTACTTGGCGCGACCCTCGGTGGAGATGGCGTCCGCCACCTCGCCCATCAGCGCCGGGTTGAAGCTGGCGGCCATGCCGATGCTCTGGGGGAAGACGGTGGCCACGCCCGCCCTGGCCACGCCGTGGCAGGCCTCGTTCCACCAGTTATACCCCTCGATCCCCAGCCGTTCGATGGGCGGCGCTTCATAGCGGAGCTGCTCCATTTTCTCTTCCACGGTCATCTGCGCCACCAGTTTTTTCGCGACGGCGTTCGCTTTCCGATAATCCATATCCGGTCCCCTTTTTTGATCATATTTTTTATATTGTACCATATTTTTTTACCCTTGGGAAGTCCCCAAACGGGTAATTTGGTATTGATTTTCCGCCGGTGATAAGATATGATAAAAACAGTATGGCAACAACGGTCAAGGGCTGTTGAATGTGAATAAGCAATGGAGTCAATCATGAAAAAGAAAGTGATATGGATCGCGGCGTTCGCGCTCGTTTTATTGCTGACGGCCTTCGTCTCCGCCGCGGCGGCGGACCCCTCCGGCGATTGCGGAGAAAACGTCAGATGGACGCTGGCGGGCGACGGCACGCTGAAGATCACCGGCGAAGGAGACATGACAGATTACGTCACCGACGGCGAACCGACCTCCCCCTTCGCGGCGCTGCGCGGCAAGATCAGCACCGTTGAGATCGGCGAGGGCGTCACGTCGGTGGGCGACAACGCGTTCTACGAGCACATCGGGATCACTGGCGTTACGCTGCCCGATGGGCTGGAACGCATCGGCGACGGCGCGTTTTATTACTGCCGCGAGCTGAAGGAGATCGCCGTGCCCGACAGCGTGACGGAGATCCGTCGGAGGGCCTTCCGCAGCTGTCTCGCACTGGAAACGATTTCGCTGCCCGACGGCGTAGAGCGGATCGGCGAAAAGGCCTTTGAAGACACGGCCTGGTACGCCGCGCAGCCGGACGGCCCCGTCTATCTGAACCGCGCGCTGCTGAACTACAAGGGCGAAATGCCCCGGCAGGCGACCGTCGACGTAAAAGAAGGCACGCTGCTGATTGCGGACAGCGCCTTCTGGTCCTGCAGTCAGATGGTCGGCGTCACGCTGCCGGAGGGGCTGCTGCACATCGGGGAATCCGCCTTCTGGGATTGCAACGGCCTCACGGAGCTGTCGTTTCCCGAAGGGATACGGACCATCGGAGAGCGGGCGTTTTACTGCTGCCGGTCCCTGCGTAAGGCGGAGCTGCCCCGGGGCTTGACGGTTCTCGGCGCTTCCGCGTTTTCCGGCTGCAAGGCGCTGAAAAGCGTCTTTGTGCCCGACTCCGTCACGGAGATCGGGGCGGAGGCCATTCCCGCGGGAACGACCGTCGTAGGTTACACAGGGACCTACGCACAGCAATACTGCGCGCAGATGGGGCTGTCATTCAAGGTGCGCAACGACCAGTACGCGCCGGAGACCACCACCGCCCCCGAAGGCCAGCGGGCGCTGGCCCAGCGGCGTAAGGACGTGGGCGCCGTGGTGGCCTGCGTGGCGGCGGGCGTCCTCGGCATCGGCGCGGTCATCGGCCTGTATATCATCCGCAGCGGCCGGGAGGACGAAGACGACGAGCCGGACCCGGACGAGGACGAACCGGACGGCGAGCTTCCGGAAGAGGACGGCGCGGCAGACGCGCTTGAAGAAGACGCGGAGTGAGCCGCGCGGCCATAGGGTCCCGCGCAGGGCGGCGCAAACTTTTGCTTGCCTTTCGGATAAGAATATGTTATATTTATATTTACTCTATTAAAAGGAGCGAAATGTATGGATCCCATCAAAGTTGATTTTTCAGACAGCGGGAAGAAAAAGAGCGTCAAGGACGTGTTCATTCCGCCGGACAGACCGGCGCTGCGCATCGTTATCAACGTGATCATCACCGCGGTGGTGGCGGCGGCGGCGTACTATTTCATGCTGCCCCCCATGAACCTCGGTTCCTATGACTTTTATATCTACTGGGCCATCGTGCTGGGCGCTTACGTCGCCAGCGCGTTCCTCACCTCCGGCGCGGCCACAAAGCCCGAATACGTGCCCTTCGTCAAGCGGCAGGCCGTCGCCCCCGTCGCCATCGCGCTGGTGCTGGGACTGATCGTGGGCGTGGGCTACCTCGTCTCCTCCCCCTTCTTCCGCGCCAAGGACTACGCGCAGGTGCTGGACATCGACACGGCGGATTTTGACGACACCGTTTCGGCCATCAACCGCATGAGCGACTTTGACAAGGTGCCGCTGATCGACGCGGCCGCCGCCGAGGCGCTGGCCACCAAGACGCTGGGCGACTTTTCCAAGCTGAATCTGGAATCGCAGTTCGTGGTGCTGACCGAGGATTCCACCCAGATCAACTACAAGGGCACGCCCTACCGGGTGTACCCGCTGAAATACGGCAACGTCTTCAAGTGGTTCACCAACTCCGTCATCGGCGCCGAGCATGAGGGCATTCCCGGTTACGTGCGCGTCAACCTGAACACTCAGGAGGCGGAGCTGATCACCGACTACGATATCGCCTACTCCACGGCGGAGCACTTCGGCGAATATCTGGAGCGTGTGCTGCGCTTCAAATACCCCACCTACATTTTCGGCGAGATCAGCTTCGAGATCGACGAGACCGGAAAGCCCTACTGGGTGGTGGAGCACATCAAAAAGACCATCGGCCTGGTGGGCGGCGACGAGGTGCAGGGCATTATTCTGGTGGACGCCGAGACCGGCGAAGACACCTACTACACCGCCGAGGCCATGAAGACCGAGATCTCCTGGATCGACCAGGCCTACGACGCCGATCTGCTGATCCGCCAGTACAACTGGCTGGGCAAATACGCCGGCGGCTTCTGGAACTCCATCATCGCCCAGTCCGGCGTGCGCCAGACCTCCCAGGGCTATTCGTTCCTGGCCATCGGCGACGACGTGTACCTCTACACCGGCGTCACCTCCGTCACCTCCGACGACTCCATTCTCGGCTTCTTCTTCATCAACCAGCGGACCAAGGAGGCGTTCTTCTACTCCACCACCGGCACCACCGAGGCAAAGGCGCAGGGGTCCGCGGAGGACAAGGTCTCCGATAAAAAGTGGCAGGCCTCCTTCCCCATCCTGCTGAACATCGACGGCGAGGCCACCTACTTTATGGCCCTGAAGGGCGATTCCGATCTGGTGAAATCCTACGCCATGGTCAACGTGAAGCAGGCCAACGTGATGGTGATGCCCGCCAACGAGAACATGGATCTGACCAGCTGCGTGAAGGAATACGTCAGCGCGATGAAATCCCAGACGCCCCCCGTCATCATCGACTTTATCTATGACGCGGCGGATATCGGCGCCCCTGTGGAAGACGGCGATACCGACGCAGCCGACGATGAGTCGGTCGGCGAGAGCACCTTTACCGGCGAAATCACCGATATCCGCACCGCGGTGATCGACGGCAACACCTATTACTACTTCAAACTCACCGGCGACGACCGCTATTACGTGGTGGAAGCCAGCCTGAACAACGAGGCCGCCCTCTTCAACGTGGGCGAAACCGTGACCGTGACCGTGATCCAGCCCATCACCGAGAACCTGATCGGCGCTTCGGATATCTACGCCGGCGAAGCAGAAACGCCTGCCGAAGACGCAACCGCGACGGACACCAACGGCTGACCGGCAGTCCGGCAGAACATTCCCCATCAACAAAACGCGACCGTTGCCCCGCAAGGGGAAGCGGTCGTTTTTTGTTTATCACGGGAGATGACGGGATTCGGCCGTCAGGGACAATCGAAAAAAAGGATCATCACGGATAATTGTAGGATAGAGGCGCTTCGCGCTTAAGGAAGGCCCTCAGAAACATAGTCGCACTGTCGCCTTGGAGCGGCGCCATTGCTCCTTGTTTCTTCACTCAAATCCCTCGCTTGCTCCGCCACCGGCGGCGCATCGGGATTTTCCCCCCGGCGAGGGTTCCTTAACAACCTCCTGCGCTATTAAAGCGCAGGGAT
The DNA here is from genome assembly GCA_947168785.1 of uncultured Clostridia bacterium. Classification (GTDB taxonomy): domain Bacteria; phylum Bacillota; class Clostridia; order Oscillospirales; family Acutalibacteraceae; genus RUG806. The sequence goes on from CAMVNL010000076.1 coordinate 5,746, forward strand.
TTCGCCCGCTGCGGCGGGCGACTCAGGGCTCCGCCCCGAGACCTTGCCAGCCTTTTGAAAAAGGCTGGACCGAAAACTTTTCATTCTTTTTTCATCCCACAAAAATCCGTGATGAACCGAAAAAAATGCGCACCCCGCAGCGCGGTACCTGCAATTTGACCGACAATTGATTGATAATCAATCCCCTGTTTCTCCGCAGGGCGGCATAAAACGAGCAAACCGCGCCGTCCTGACCGACGGCGCGGATGCTTTTCAGAGATGTCTTATTTAAAGGAGGTAGATAATAATCTTGTTTACAACTACAGTATATTGTCGTCAACTTAAACGGAACTTAGAAAATATTGTGTTGTCAAGATTTTTTTGCCTGTTTTACGCCAGCGCGACGGCGGCGCGGTAACCGGAGGAGGTGGCGTTCTGGATGCGTCCCACCTTCAAGGCGTCGCCCACGGGGATCACGTTCTCAAAACCGGCATTTTTCAGCTCCTCGCACAGGGCGGTATTGCTGTAAGACCCCAGCGCCAGCACCACCGCGTCCACGTCCAACTCCTGCTGCGTGCCGTTCTTCACATTCTCGATCACGATCCGGTCCTTATACAGCTCGCAGAGCTTTTCCCCGGTCAGGATCTGTGTGCCGTGGGCCTTCAGCCGGGGCAGGATATCGTCGGTGTGCTGCATCCACGTACCGGGGGCCACGGTGGGGGCCATTTCGACAACCGTCACCCTGCAGCCCTTTTCGCCCAGATAATCCGCCGTTTCAAGACCCGTCATGCCGGAGCCGATCACCGCCACCTTCTTGTTTTCCAGCTTCACCTTTTCGGTGAGCACGTCCTCAAAGGTCAAAATGTCCTCAAAGCGGTATGCGCCGTCAAAGAAGGGCTTCAGCGGGCGGCTGCCCACGGCGCAGAACACCGCGCCGGGGGCGTAGGCCTTCACGGCCTCGGGCGTGGCTTCCACGTTATAGACGATCTCCACGCCGTTCTCTTTGCACATGGCGGTGATATCCTCGATGAACCAGCCGATCTTGTCCTTTTTGGGGGGCGTTTCGGCGAGGATCAGCTGCCCGCCGGGGGCGGCGTTCTTTTCCAGCACCGTGACGGAGAAGCCCCGCAGCGCCAGGATATAGGCGGCGGTGAGGCCCGCGGCCCCCGCGCCCACCACGATCACCTTGCGGCCGTCGCCGTTTTTTACCAGCGTTTCTTTTTCGTGTCCCACGAAGGGGTTGACCGCGCACTCGCCGTGGCCGCCGATATAGGCGTTGTTCTGCATGGATTCAATGCAGTTGAGGCAGCAGATGCAGCGGCGGATGGTTTTGCCCTCTTTGGCTTTATTGGCCCAGTCGGGGTCTGCGATATGGGGGCGTCCCAGGGAGATCATGTCCTGGGTCCCCTCCTCCAACTGCTGCTCCGCCTGCTCCGGGGAGCGGATCAGGTTGGCGGCGATGACGGGGATCTTCACCGCGTCCTTGACCGCTTTGGCCATGTATTTGCGCCAGCCCGGCTCGAAGGAGACCGGCTCCAGCCAGTAGTTGAAGGTGTCGTAGCCCGCGCTGGAAACGTCGATGGCGTCGATGCCGAGGGATTCCAGATATTGCGCGATCTTCACGCCCTCCTCGAGGCCGTAGCCCTTCTCCGGCCGGCCGATATACGAATAACACTCGTCCACCGTCAGCCGCACGATCAGCGGGAAGTCCTTGCCGCACTTTTCCCGGATGCCGTTGATGATGTTGGTGATGAACCGCATGCGGTTTTCAAAGCTGCCGCCGTACTCGTCGGTGCGTTGATTGGTGACGGGGCTGAAAAACTGCTGCAGCAGATAGCCGTGGGAGGCGTGCAGCTCCACGCCGTCGCAGCCGGCAATTTTCACGCGGAGGGCGCCGTCGATGAAGTTCTGTTCCAGCTCTTTGATCTCGTCGTGGGTCAGGGCGCGGACGCGTCCCCCGGCGAAATAGGCGGGCTCACACTTGGAGGGCGCCACGGAGGAGGGCACGATATCCTTTTTCAGCAGCGTGGGGCCCACGGCGGGGGTCAGCTTGTAAAGCAGCTTGCCGTAAAGGCCCTTGGTGGCCTGCTCCGCCTTGATGCTCATGGGCACGGTGCCCACCAGCAGGCCCACGTTCTGACGGCCCGGGTGGTGGAGCTGCACGAAGAGCTTGGCCCCGTGGTTGTGGATGCGCTGGGCCAGCTCCGACAGGGGGGCGATCTGCTCGTCCGAGCTGACGGAGAGCTGGGCGAAGGCCGCAGCGCCGGTTTTGTCGTTGACGCGGGTGATCTCGGTGATGATCAGCCCCGCGCCGCCCTTGGCCCGGGCCTCGTAATAGTCCAGCAGCTTTTCGGTGGGCTTGCCATCAAACCGGCCGAAGCCCATCAGCATGGGGGCCATGACGATGCGGTTGCGGATCTCGCAGTTGCCGATTCTGATCGGCGTGAACAGCAGTTTCTCACTCATCCCAGCTTACCCCCGTGCCGTTTTTCATGTTCTCTTTGAAGGCGTTGAATTTGCGCTTTTCAAGGCCCCAGTAGACCGTGCGGACCGGCGGCAGCACGCCCATGAGGATCTTGGCGAAGCCGAAAAGGGCGCTGGGGCTAACCTTGTCCTTGCCGCTCTCGATACCGGCCACCATCTTTCTGGCGACGATGGCGGGGTCCTGCACCGGGAAGGGCTTTTGATACTGAATGGGCGACGAGGTACGGAAGAA
>CAMVNL010000077.1 GCA_947168785.1 uncultured Clostridia bacterium
GGGATTCCGCCAGCGACGCCAGATTCATATAAATGTTTTCAATGTTCTCCGTCGTTTCAAGGCTGCGGTGGAAGCGGTTGAAGAAGATCTTGATGGATCTGTAAAGCGTTTCCATGAACTCCCTGAAGTCGGAGTTCTCATCGTGATAGGTGTTGTCGAAGATAATAAGCAACTCGTCAATGCTGCTGTCGCCGAACTTCATTTCGACAAAGCTGGTGCCGATGGTCAGCCCTTCCTCAAGATGGGTCAGGTGGTTGTCGATCTCGTCGAAATTATACTCGGTTTCCGAACGGTGCTGGTAATTGTATATCTCGCGGTAGCCCTCCTCCATGCGCATGGCGGCAACGCAGGTCAGGTCGTCCGGGACGATCAGCAGCTCGCTTTTCTGCAGGAACGACGAGGTGTGCTCGCTCACGTTGATGGCGTATTCCCGCGTGCTGGAAAGCTTGGAGGGGGAACTGATGATGTCTGATACCGCGTTGAAGATGTAGGAGATCTCGGATTTTTGACGGTAGCCGGAAAATTCCTCCAGGCGTCTCTGCGCGATCTTTCTCGCGTAGATATAATAGGTCATGACGCTGAATACGATGAGGGCGAAGCCCGTCATCCCGGCGGAGGAGGCGTATAAGCCCGTTGAGAAGACAAACTGATTGAAAACGAAGGTGATCACCGCGTAAACGCCCACGATCTGGAGGGCCGCGGAATACTTGACGTTCAGGTTGGGGATGTCGTGCATTTCGAGCAGCAGCAGAATGCAGGCGGCTGCCGCAGCGGCGGCGGTCAGCGTTCCGCCGACGCGCATGACGATCATGTTCGGCACGAAGGCGAGCGCCGCCGTGAACGGGATCAGCAGGTCCGCGATCACGAAAGCGTTCTTTTTCTCGTTCATCATGAGATGGATAAGGAAAAGCGCCAGCGCCATTGAAAGCGCGGAGAGAAATTGCGCCCCCGGGAACAGCAGATAGCTGGTGAAGATGGAGGATTTCAGGGAGATCTGGTGCAGCAGAAGGCTCGCGCCGCAGAACATGATCACAACCGACAGCCCGACCATGGTCACAACGTCCTTGCTGCGGAACATCATGGCAAATACGCTCACAAGCATGATCAATCCCGCCAGCACAGCCAGCAGGCTGAGCAGCACGCCGAAGTTCCTGCCGAGGTTGTCGGCGGACAGGATAGAGGAATCCCCCATGGGGGTGAGATAGGCGTTGAAGTGGAACGCGAAGGGGTAGTAAATAAATACTTCGATCTGGGCGTCGTCTTCCGACGGCGGTATGACGACCTCATTGTAGCTGTTGCCGACGATACGGCGCTCTTCATAGCCGTTATTGTAGATTTCCTCGCCGTTCAGCATAATCTTCATGGGGCTGAACAGCCCCGTTACGCTGAGAAGACGCATCTCATCGGAGGCTTCCGCCGTGTGCTTCGCGTGAAAATAGAGATCCGTCAGCGGCTTGGAAACCCTGTTGCCCTGTTCCGCCTGATAATAGGTGCCGGCGCTCGTTACGGCGGCGTCGCTGTCGCCGGTGACGAACATCCAGTTGACAAGCTCGCCGCTGCGCGGCGTGACGAGCAGATGCGTGAAGGTGTACTGGATCGCGGCGGTCGCAATAAAGACGGCGACTGCGATCAGGATATGGATCAGATTTCTCTTTTTCCGGGCGGTGTGGAAAGGATTGCTGTCGGTCTTTTTTCTCTTCTCCGTGCCGTCGCTTTCCGCCCTGCCTTTTTTGCTCCTCGCCCTGCGGTTTTTGACCTTCTTGGGGGCGGTTGCCTTCTGATTTTTTTTATTTTTTTTGGCCGCGCCGGCCTCTTCGCCGACGGCGCTTTCACCGGTCGGCCCGGAGGAGACCGGCGTATTTGCGCCTTCAACCGGTCCGGCCGTATCGGACGGTTGGGCTTCGTCGGGCGATTCGGGGGACTGCGTCAGGTCGTCGGCAGCGGGATCCAGTGAAAAATCATAGTGTATTTCGTCGGACGATTCGGGGGACTGCGTCGGGTCGTCGGCATTGAGATCCGAGAAATAATCAAAGTCGAACTCCGGTTCCGTATCGGTTTCTCCGCCCTGAGGCTGCAGATTGATATTGTCGTCCATAGTGTGCGTACCTTATACCGCCGGAGCGCGTCCCGGGCGAATACCTTTCGGTCGTATTTTTTCTTAATCATATGCCCCGCGCACAGGCGGGGCAGTCAGTATCAGATATTGGAATACTTTTTCAGCAGAAGGTCGATTTTTTCCGCTCTGCTGGTGGGCTGCTCTTGCTGGGCCGCTTCCTTTTCCGTGGGCATGGAAACAACTTTGTCCCGGTCCTTGTCGGGCGCCGCCTCTCTCACGCTGTTCAGCGGAAGCTGGGGCGTGCCAAGCTGGTTCGTCGTTTTGGCCTTTACCTCGGACTCCTGCTTTTTAGGGGTCTTGACGGCAGCTCTCTGAACGCTGTCCCGGGACGTTCTGTCTGCGGGCTGCGCTGCAGGCGCCGGTTTCGCCTGGGCGGGAGCGGCCTGCTGCGGAGCGGGCGCTGCTGCGGGAGCTGCTTCCGCGTAGGGAAAAGGCATCCCGAAATAGGCGCCGGGCATAGCGGCTGCGTTCGGATCGGCGGGGATGGGCATTGCCGCGTAGGGGTATCCGTAGAACCCCGGAAAGGGAGGACGGAATGCGCCGGGCGCCGCGGCGGCTTCCTGCTCTTCGCTTTGCGCCTCTTCGGCGGCGGGCTTTTCCGAATCGGCCGCGGAAAAATTTTCCGTGGGCTCCAGGTTTGTTTTGGTCGAACGGATCACGGAGATCGGCGTCGAGTCCTTATCAAGCAGCGTGATCGTTGTTTCAAACGTCACGGCAGGCTCGTTTTCATCGGCGCCGTCGCCGCAGTAAAGTTGCTTCACGAATTCCGACGTCGCCGCGGCGGCCGCTTTCAGAACGTCTTTTCTGTTCAGTTCCATAAAGAAAATCTCCTTCACTCAATGTTTTGTCGGCAAAACAAAAAGACCGCAAATATTATTTACTCAAAGAGTAATAACACTTGCAGTCAGTCAATCGTAGCGTTTGCCGGCAGGAAACCCGAACCGGTCAAAATCGGCCTGTTACCCGGATGGCCGAACCTTAGACACTTGACTTTGCGTCACCGACTTTCATCGGCTTTGCCAACTATTTTCGCCGTCATCTTAGCATACAAGTCGGCGAATGTCAAGACCGAATTTGAAAAAATTTTCGAAAAAGCTGCAAAATCGCCGCGCAGGGCTAAAAGGAATAGTGCATGCTGACGCCCCTGGCGAGGGAGTATTTTCCGACGGACAGCTCTGACCGGTCGACCATGGCGAGCAGGTCTTTGATGTAGCTCAGAAGGAATCCGTTGTACTTCACCTCCAGCACGACGTTGTACTTGTCGAACACAGGGTACAGCGGCAGTTTGTCGTCAAAAATGTTGTAGTTCGCTTCGTTGGCCACAATGTTGTTGTCGAAGGTGATCCTGATCTTGTTTTCTTTCGCGATATAGGCCTTGCGGTTGTACTGGACCACCGTCTTGGGGCGGTAGCAATACATATTCATCATGGCGAAGCATTCCCCCGCAAACGGCTCCTCGTAATTCAGCAGCACGCTGTAGTCGCCCTCCACCAGCCTGATCCCGTCCGCCTTCGGAACGGTGAGCGAGCGTTTGAGCTGATCCGCCCCCTGCTTCTGCTTCATCTCAAGCTTCGCGTAGGGGAAGTTGCCGCCGTAGTTGCGCAGACGGATCTTTCTGCGCAGCAGCGTGCCCTGCTCCTTTTCGTCGAAATCGCGGTCGTTGATCGAGTCGAAATACAGCGACCGTATGAGATAGCCGTCCGCGCCGTTATGCGGGTCGCTGATCATGAAGTGCTCAAGATATGCGCTGAACCGGCGGAACTCCGCCTGGCTGATCAGAAATTTTTTCTCCTGCCTTAAAACCTTGTCCAAGGTATCACGTCCTTCTTGCACTTTTATAACACAAAACCGGGCAAAAAAACAATAGGGTTTGAAAAAAAGTTTGGTCGTTTGGCGCAAGTTTTTCTTGACAATCCTTTCGCAAAGGGCTATAATTCAACCACAGGACGGCAAAACTGCTGAAAGGCAGCGACGCAAAGCCCAGGTGTCTGGCGTCATTCCAGTGACTATGATAGACCGGCTGCAGATATTGAGTGGTTCAATATTTGTAGCCGTTGTTTTTTCGGAGGGTGGCTTTATGAAAGAAGATCTTTACGACCTGCTGGCGCAGTCCGGCAACCTCACGACGAAGGAGATCTTCCTTCACATACTCGTTTCGGCGCTCATCGGCATGGCGATCTTCCTGTCGTATATGCTCTCCCACAGCGGAACGATCTACAGCATGAAATTCAACGTGTCGCTTGTCATGCTCACCGTTCTCACCGCAACGGTCATGACGGTCATCGGCAACAACGTGGCGCTGTCCCTCGGTATGGTCGGCGCGCTGTCCATCGTCCGTTTCAGAACGGCCATCAAGGATTCGCGCGATACGGCCTACATTTTCTGGACGGTCATCGCCGGCATCTGCTGCGGCGTGGGCGACTATATCGTGGCGGCCATCGGCAGCGCCGTCGTCTTCGTCGTCATGCTGGCCCTGGGGCGCATCCGCAACGATGAAAGGATCCTTCTCATTATCCGCGGCCTGCGCAGCTCCGAAAGCGAGATCGAGTCGGTCGTCTTTACGTATTTCAACCGGGGCGCCGTCCTTCGGGTGAAGAATACGACGGAGTCGAACATAGAATTTATCTATGAGATCAAAAAGAAAGTCCTCAACAAAACTGCCAGCAAAGAAAAAACCATCACCGAAAGCCTTTACGCCGTCGGCGGTATCGAATATGTCAATATCGTAACGCAGAACGACGAGATCAGCGGATAAAACCATGAAGCAGAAACTGATCGGTCTTCTTGCCTGCCTGCTGGCGCTGATCGTCGCCTTCGCCGCAACGGGGTGGGGAAATGACACGAAGATCGAGCGATACCATCAACACCTGTCTTCTCCCAACGCTTCCCTCGGCAGCGAGGGGAGCGGCGATTCGCTTCAAACGAATCTTCCGATCCTGACGATAGACACGGCAGGGAAGGATATTTCCCCGGTCGGTACGCTGAAGGCCGATCAGACGGTCGCCGAGATCTGCGTCTACGACAGGCAGGGCCAGCGCAACAGCCTCGGCAACGGGCCGGATCAGCGCGTCCTGGCGCACATCAGGATCCGCGGAAATTCGTCGAGATACTTCATGAAAAAGCAGTATAAGCTTTGTATGATCGATGAAAACGGCGCCGATCTCGACGTGGGCATGCTGGGGATGGCTTCCAGCGAGGAGTGGGTGCTCGGCGCGCCGTTCCTCGACAGGACGCTGATCCGTAATTACATGGCGTACAACGTCTGCGGCCAGGTGATGCCTTTTACGCCGGAGGTCCGTTTTTGCGAATGTTATATCAACGGCGAATACAGCGGCGTTTATCTCCTTACCGAGCAGATCCAGGTGGGCAAAAAGCACGTCAATATTTCCGAGACCCGCCGGGGGGCGGTCAGCACCGGATATCTGCTCCGTGTCGACAGGTTTAATCCGAACGCGGACAATCTGGAAAACTTTACGTCCTACACCTACAACCTCAGCTCCTCCGTTGAGATTCTCTATCCTCCGGCAAAAAACATCACGGAGGCCCAGATCGAATGGATCACCAACGATTTCAGCGAGTTTGAGCACTCCCTTTATTCCTTTGATTACAATACGCCGGATTGGGGCTACCGGCGCTATATCGACGTGGATTCCTTCGTGGACTATTTCCTTTTGAACGAGTTCTGCCAGAATTACGACGCCGGGTCGTATTCCACGTACATCTACCGGGACCTGCAGGGAAAAATCAGCATGGGGCCCGTCTGGGACTTCAACAACGCGTTTGACAATTATATGGAAACGGCGTTCGACGGTACCGGTATCCGTATGACGGCCAGTACGTGGTTCACCATGCTGATCCGCGACGAAGCCTTCGTGAACAAAGTCATCGCCCGGTACCGGCAGCTTCGCCGGACCGTGCTCAGCCAGAGATACCTGTTGGGGTATATCGACGAGGTGGTCGCCTATCTGGGCGACGCCGTCGACCGCAACTACGCGGTATGGGGCGTTGCGTTTGAACCTGAAAAGCTGGATTACAGAGACAAGCTGGAACCGGACAGCCGCAATCCGAAAAGTTATGAGGAAGCGATCGAGCAGCTGAAGGACTTCATCGTCACAAGAGGCGACTGGCTCGACGCCCACATAGCGGACCTGAAGGAGTTCTCGAGCCCGAACGCCAATAAACGAATGAACAACGCGAAATAACCGGAAAGGAGGCGTCGGTTTTTGAAGAAGTATATCATTACGGTTTTTACCGCGACCGCTCTTATCATAACCGCTTATTTTTCCTATTTCGGCGGCGCATACGTTTTCAAAAACAAAAACGCTTCCTCGCCGGCGTCCTTTACGCGCGTCGAGGGCGACCGGATCTATATTACCGAAAACGGAGCCGAGCGGGAGTTTGAGGTCCGTGGCGTGAATCTCGGCGTCGGCAAGCCCGGTCACTTCGCGGTGGAATATGCCGTTACCTATGAAGAATATCTCCGGTGGTTTACCCAGATCGCCGAAATGGGCGCGAATACGGTCCGGGTCTACACGTTTCAGAACGATGACTTCTACCGGGCGTTCTATGACTATAATATGAATGCCGCCCGGCCGCTGTACCTCCTGCACGGCGTGTGGGTGGACGACTACGTTCTGAATTCCCACTTCGACGCGTACGACGACCAGTTTTTGCGGCAGTTCATCTCCGACGTCAAAACGACGGTCGATATCGTACACGGCAGAAGGAATAAGATCATCAACTCCGAACGGGAGCTGTTCCGCTACCGTTACGACGTTTCAAAATGGCTGCTGGGATACCTTCCCGGCGTGGAATGGGAGCAGACGCTCGTTGCCTATACCGATCACCACCGGGCGGGCGAGACCGGCTATGCGGGGAAATACCTTCAAACGACGCCGGAAGCTTCCGCCTTTGAAACCGCTCTTTGCCGGGTCGGCGACGCGCTGATCGCCTATGAAACGGAAAAATACGGGCAGCAGCACCTGCTGGCCTTCTCCAACTGGTGTACGACAGATCCGATCGATCATCCTGACGAGATCGATCTGGCGTTTTCGAAATGCGCTGAGGTGGACGTGGAGCACATCGTGCCGACCGACGCGTTTAGGGCAGGGCAGTTTGCGTCCTATCACGTCTACGCGTACTACCCGGATTATTACAGCGTGCTGGAGGATAAAAGCGCCTTTACGGACGCAAGCGGATACGCCAACGCTTATCTCTATTATCTCAGGCTGCTGAAAGCCCACCACACCATGCCGGTGGTCGTCACCGAATTCGGCATCCCCACCTCCAGAGGCTGCGGCGCCGTTGACCACAGCGGCGCTGGCCGCAACCAGGGCGGCGTCACGGAGCATCAGCAGGCCTTGGGGCTTGTCTCCTGCTATGAGGATATCATGGCGTCCGGCTGCGCCGGGGGAATCGTGTTTTCATGGCATGACGAGTGGTTCAAGCGCACGTGGAACACGATGGAAAACGTAGATCTGGAAAGAACGCCCTACTGGAGCGACTATCAGACGAACGAGCAGTACTTCGGCATTCTGGCGTTTGATCCCGGGCAGGACGAACTCTTGTGCAAAACCGACGGCGACGTTTCCGAATGGGCCGGCCAAAGCCTTGTGTGCGGCGACGATTCCCTCGGCGTTCGCATGATGTACGACGAAAGATATCTCTATTTTTATATCCACTGCAGCGGGTATGACCCCGCGACGGACGCGATCTTCCTGCCGATCGACACCACGCAGAAGTCGGGCAGCATGTACTGCTCCGCGCACGATCTGACGTTCGACAGGTATGCGGATTTCCTTGTCGTCCTTTCGCCGGATGAAAACCGGGTGACGGTACAGGAGCGCTACGACGTCTTCCGCGCCACGAAGGATCTTGACTCGCTGGAGGAGAGCGCCTATCTCCATATCCCGGACGTCAACGAGGATGCGTTCAACCCGATCCGTCTCGTTCTGCAGTCGGACCATGAAAACGCGGGGCACGAGTCGAATGTGCCGTATAAAATGGTCTCTTATGAAACCGGCCTGCTGCGGCAGGGGAACGGCGACCCGGAGGCGGCGGATTTCGATTCCATGTCCGATTACTGCGTCAGGGGCGACGATATCGAGCTGCGGATCCCGTGGGAGCTGCTCAATTTTGCGGATCCCTCCGAAATGAAGATCCACGACGACTATTACGAGC